>JAEWBA010000182.1 GCA_023391395.1 Pseudomonadota bacterium | reverse complement strand
ATGATGATTCGGGTGGCCCAACAAGGCGTAAAGGCGGGTCAAAAATTTTGGGGATGCACGACGTTCCCCCAGTGCCGTGGCGTTAGGGCAGTGGATTGAAGGATGAGTTGATTTCACTAAGGAGCAGTCAACAAGCAATTAAAGAATAAGTAATTCGGTAGCTTTGGGGGAGAAAAAATGAAAACAATAGGGGCAATGATCTTCACAGGTTTGCTGTCTGCCTGCACTTTTGGCCGCCTTACGAATGACGCACCATATCCCTCTCCCCACGAAGCATATTTTGTAATGGGTGTGACGGGAGAAGATTCACAGATAGGAATTTACGATGGGAGTGTAGCTGACGGTATCTTTAAAGTGAGTACGGCTACCTACATCGGTAAGCCCGCAGGTGGATTCATCGTTGGGAAGGTTCCTCCTGATCGACCACTAGCAATTGTTCATTATTCGCTTAATCACAGTAAAAAAGAGAACCTAAAACATGCCGCCGCTTGCGATGGAGTGAGAACCATGGTCTTCACCGTCCCGGCTGGGAAGGTCACATATGTAGGAGATGTGATCTTAAAGAGTGTAGGCAAGAAGATCGCAGTCACCACTTCTTTCAATCCCGCCCCTGCGCGACGCTACGTAGATGAGCACTTCGCTGCTCTGCGAGGCCGAACGGAAGTCGGTTCCTACACAACGCTTCCAACGAACCAGTCTTGCATCAGCGCTACATACCGATAACCCTAAAATAGGGGTCGGAGATAATTTCTTTCTGTAATCCGGCGGACCAGTCCTGCCCCTCCACCGGACAAGAGGCGATGCGCGCCTCGATGATCCTGCCCCGCTTTCGCCCACTCATGCCAAGCCGCCCCCTGACGAGTCAAGATACAATCCCGGGAACGTCTACATCCCCGTCCTTACCGACGCATAGCACAAGCCCATGACTGACACGACTCAACTCCCGCCGCTTCCCGATCGCCTTTCCATCAATCCACAGAGCCGCCACCACAACCCTGAGGTGCTGAAACACGAGGTCGGTATCAGGCTCAACGGCAAGGAACATACGAACGTGGAAGAGTATTGCATCAGCGAAGGGTGGATTGCCGTGGCCTCCGCCAAGGCCAAGGATCGCAAGGGCAATCCGCTGCTGATCAAGCTCAAAGGTCAGGTCGAGCCCTTTTATCGCTGACCCGGTATGGGCCGCAGATGAAAACGCCACGCTTGAGCGTGGCGTTTTCTTTTCAGGCGCCCCTTCTCCCGGACGCGCGTCAGAACTTGCCGATGAAGTCGGCCTTGCCGATCTCCACGCCGTTGTGGCGCAGGATGTCGTACGCGGTCGTCACGTGGAACAGGAAATTGGGCAGGCCAAAATGGATCAGGTAGTTCTGCCCCAGGAGCTGCATTTCGAAGGGCGATCCCTTGAAGACGACGACTTCCCGGTCTTCGCTGCCGTTCACCTGATCCGGCTTGATGGTGTCGAGAAAGTCGAGCGTTTTCGCGATGCGCGCACGGAGTTCCTCAAAGGTCTGCTCAGTGTCCGCAAACGAGGGAATGTCGATACCTGCGAGCCGGGCGGCGATGCCCTTGGCATTGTCGCTGGCGATCTGCACCTGCGTGGTCAAGGGAAGCATATCGGGATACAGGCGCGCCTGCAGCAGCGCGGCCGGATCGATGTTCTTTTCGCGCGCATGCGCTTCTGCCTTGCCCAGAATGGCGTCCAGGTTTCGCAATAGTTGTTTCAGCATCGGCACCGATGCCGCGTACATGGAAATGCTCATGATGGCTCCTCGTGAATAAGAAGAAGGAAGGGTCGGCTTCATTTCAAGAATGAAACCGGACTGTCCCTTTGGTTGCGTTGACCTTTGATCCGGCAAGCGTAGGGTGCGCTCCGCACCGCACACCATTTCTCCCTCCCTTTATACCCCATGCGGCTGATTTTTCTCCAAGTCCATGTACCAAGCGCCCCTGCTTTGTTTGAGCCGAACTTTCTATGTTCGCCCCATGCGGTTATTCTATTGACGGATGACTTACGCGCAACGACACAAAGGTAACGATGATGGCAAAGAAAGAAAAGTTAGATCCGGAAGTAGAGGCATTGATCAAGTGGTGTATCGAGGTGGAAGGTTTTCTGGTCGCTGGCGGGGCCACCGTGGCGGAAGCTCAGGAACATATTGAGGAGCAGGTTGAATGGTTCACGGACCTGTTCTATGAGGGCTTGACACCCGAAGAAGCCGCAAAGGCGGCATTGAAGGATTAAGCCTGCCTCGTCTACTAGTTTGCGGGCGAATAATAGAGGGCAGACTGCGCTGCCACGGTTTTCAGTTAAAACGGGACCGCGGGATCCAGCTCAATCAAAACCAAGAAATAGTTACAATCTGCTCCTATTATTCGCAGTACTCGCCACCGTCAAATACAGAACGACCATAAACCGGCGTACTGCAGCGCGTACACCGTAATGGCTAACGAGTCCGGATTTACCTGATTTTTGGTCGGATTCCTTCGCCCGCTTATTCACTTGGAGCGCAATCCGATGAAAGAACCGCCTTACGCCTGGGTTGTTGTCTGGGCCGCATTCGTCAACCTGGCGGTGATTTTCGGCGTCGCCTACTCGTTCGCCGCGTTTTTCGAATCCTTCTCCACGGCATTCAATGCGCAACGTGCCGACGTCTCGCTGATCTTCGGGCTCTCCGGATTGATTTATTTTATGCTCGGCGCGGGGGCCGGCATGCTGGCCGATCGCTACGGGCCAAGAGTCGTTTCCTGCGCCGGCATAGTGTGCATCGCCGCCGCTTTGATCGCCGCCAGTTTTGCGACCTCGATGACGATGATTTATTTGTCCTACGGCGTCAGCGTCGGGGTTGGTATCGCGCTGGTCTACATACCGGCAATCGCCTGTGTGCAACCGTGGTTCTCGCAGCGGCGCGGGCTGGCTGCCGGCATCGCCAGCGCCGGGATTGGTGCTGGCACGGTGGTGGTTCCTCTACTTGCCGCCGCGGCGATTCTTGCCTTCGATTGGCGCGACGCCTTGAGGGCTATCGCGGTGGGCGTGGTCGTGATCGGCCTTGGCGCGGCCTATCTGCTGCGGCGCGCGCCGGCAGCGGCGGTGAACACCGGCCGTGCTTTGGGCTTGAGCGTGGCCGAAGCCTTGCGCGACCGCCGATTCTGGTGGCTGTACCTGGGGTCCGTGGTGGCCAGCCCGGTCATGTTCATTCCGTTCGCCCATATCTCGGCGGCGGCACGCGACCTCGGCATCGACGAATCGCGCGCGGTCGGCCTGGTCGGGCTGATTGGCATCGGCAGCCTGCTGGGGCGCTTCGTGATCGGTACGCTGGCCGACCGCATCGGCCGCACCCTGGCCTTGAGCTTGATGCAGGCGTCGTTGGGCTTGTCGTATCTGGTCTGGTTCGGCGCCGGCGGATTTCCGGCGCTGGCGTTCTTCGCGGTATGGTTCGGGATCAGCTACGGCAGCATCGTCTCTCTGTTACCGGCGCTGTGCATGGATATCTTCGGCGCGCGCGCAGTCGCCGGTATCATCGGCACGCTCTACACCGGGGCGGCGTTCGGCAACCTGCTCGGCCCGGTGGTTGCCGGCGCAATATTCGATCGCAGCGGCAGCTACACGCTGGTGATCTGGACTTGCATCACGCTGTCAGTCATTGCCACGATCGCGTCAATGCGCTTGCTTTCATGGCGCCAACCGGCGTATTGAACAACGCATCGATCGGCGCACCGGATGTACCGCGCAAACTCCTGCGTCCCCACGCAACATTTCACTCGCTGTCGAATAACGAAAGTCGCACTCCAAGGGCCCGCAAGGTGGGAAGTCGCCTGACCGCTCCTTCCCTCACGCATCTTTGTTAGGGAAGTCATCGGCATAACCGGCCGACCGTTCCTCGATCAAAAGCAGGTCGGCATATGCCTGTTGCCTCGCACGCCTTCGTCTGCGCCGTCCGCGCCTGGCGCTCACTTTCTGGTAGACGCCGCAGCCCACCGGATGCAGTATGATTCTTCGCAGAAACAAACTGACAGGGGCCGCATCGCTTAGGCATGTGCAAAAGGCGCCTGGGTCTCTGGCCAACCAAACAAGCGGGAGCGTATCCATGGACAGACTCGAAGCGTTTCGAACTATTGCGGCTGAAGTGCACAGCGGCGAGCTGCGGTTTCCGACCAGCGTCAATGCTGCGCTCAAGATTCAGCAGGCGCTCAACGACCCGGATTGCCATATGCAGACGGCGGCCAAACTGATCACGGGCGAGCCGCTGCTTGCGGCGCGCACCGTGGCGGTTGCCAATTCTGCGGCCTACAACCGTTTTGGCGCCGAGATCACCAGCGTCGCCACCGCTGCGGCACGCCTGGGGTTCCGCACGCTACAGACACTTGCCGCATCATCTGTGGTGCGCCAGATCGGCGGCAAGAGCGCCGATCCCGCACTGCGCGCCAAGACCGATCAGTTATGGGAGCACACCGTGCATGTTGCGGCGCTCGCCCAAGTCATTGCTCGCCAGGTAAAGACGGTGGATTCCGAAACGGCCATGTTTGCCGGGATCATTCATGAAGTGGGCGGGTTTTACCTGCTTTCACGCGCGGAAGAGTTCCCCGGCCTGCTGGACGGTGATCCCGAGGCGTGGGTCACGTATGGGCAGACGCTGGTCGGCCGTGGCGTATTCAAGGCGCTCGCGGTCCCGGACTCGGTCGTCACCGCGGTCGAGACGCTGTGGCGCGGCTCCGGCAAACTGCCGCCCGACACGCTGGGCGACGTTCTGCAACTTGCGAAGAGTCTGGCACCCGTCCCCTCTCCCCTGCCCGTTGATGCGGCATCCCGCCTTCCGGTCCCCGCGCTTGAGTTCGAGATTGGCGACGGCGGCTTGAGCGATTTGCTCGAGGAATCGGACGAGGAAGTGAAGTCGCTGGTAGCGGCACTGATGTGATCTGATCTCTGCTTATCATCCGATTTCGGGCTGAAGCCCTCATGCGTATATGGATAGAATCACTTCAATCCTTAACGCCACTTTTCAAGAAGCGAGAACCCCATGACAACGTATCAAAGAATCGTGCTTGCATCGCGCCCGACAGGCGTGGTCGTCCCTGAAAATTTTCGACTTGAAACGGTACGCGTCCCGACGCTGCACGATGGCCAGGTTTTGGTGCGCAATCATTACCTGTCACTGGATCCTTACATGCGCATGCGCATGGACGCCGGGAAAAACTATGCAGCACCTCAGGCGATTGACGAGGTAATGGTCGGCGGCACGGTAGGGGAAATTATCGAGTCGAAAAATCCGAAATTCGCTGTCGGCGACATGATCACCGGCCCGCTGGGATGGGCTGAAATGGGCGTATCGGATGGGACCGGGCTGCGCAAGGTCGATGCGAGCAAGGTTCCGCTCTCGGCGTACTTGGGTGCTGTCGGAATGCCCGGCATGACTGCGTGGTACGGCCTGACGCAAATCATTGCGCCGAAGGAAGGCGAAACCATTGTGGTATCGGCGGCCAGCGGGGCCGTCGGCAGCGTAGTCGGTCAACTCGCCAAGCGGCTCGGCTGCCGGGTGGTCGGAATTGCCGGCGGCCCGGAAAAATGCGGATATGTCGTCGATGAACTCGGCTTCGATGCCTGCCTCGATTACAAGAAGGCAAATCTGAATGAAGAGCTACAAGCCGCCACTCCCAACGGTATTGACGGCATATTTGAAAACGTCGGCGGCAACATATTCGATGCCTGCCTGGCTCAGATGAACCCGTTTGGCCGAATCGCCGTGTGCGGCTTGATCG
>JAEWBA010000165.1 GCA_023391395.1 Pseudomonadota bacterium | reverse complement strand
TGGTAAGGAAGACCGGCAGCACGGTGCAGAACACCGCATTGACCAGCGACAGCCAGTACACGGGCATGGGTTGCAGCAGCATGGAGGGCGGGCGCAAGATGAAGAACTGCAGGATGCAGGCCGCGCTCGACACGCACATCGCATATCCAACCAGCCGCAAGGCACCGACCCGCCGCACCATCTCTCCCGACAGCAGCAGATACAGCGCATAGGATACGGCACTGCCCAGCACGAAGGCGCCGCCCAGAAGAACATTGGAGCCGCCGCTACGCGCATCCTGCACGAACACCAGTATCGTGCCGAGATAGGCCGTGCCCAGCGCCAGCCATTCCATGCCGGTGATGGTCTTGCGCAGGAACACCACCGATATCAGCAGCACGAAGGACGGCGTCAGGAAGAGTATCAGGCGTTCCAGCCCGGCGGTGATGTATTGCAGTCCCAGGAAGTCGAGGAAGCTGGAGAGGTAATAGCCCAGGAGGCCGAGAACGGCGATGCGGACATAGTCCCGCCTGGAAAGCGGCGCGCCAGTCCTCGACTGCCAGACTGCGATGGCGGCGAAAAAAGGCAGCGAGAACAGCATGCGGAAGGCGATCAGCGTGACCGCATCCACGTCGTAGCGGTAGATCAGCTTGGCAACGACGGCCTTGGCGGAAAACAGGACCGCGCCGATCACGGCGATTGCCAGACCGGCGAGGAAGGCTTGCCGGGCGGCCGGCTGCGCAGCGGTAACACTCATGGACGGATTGTACGCCGCGAGAAACATTTTCACAGGCATGGCCAGGCGGGCGCGAACACCTGCGAGAAAGGGTTCAGCGCCGCTTCAGTATCGATCCCAGCACGCCGCGAATGATTTCGCGCCCGACTTGCGAACCCATGGTGCGTGCCGCCGACTTTGCCATTGCCTCGATGATGGTGTCCTTGCGCCGCGAAGCTCCGCCACCGCCAAACAGGCCGCCGAATGCATCCTTCACCGCACCGCCCCAGGAAGATCCCTCGTTCCCCTGCTGGCCGGCGGGTCTTGCTTCGCCACCGCGGGTACGCGCTTCTTCCTGATCGGGCATCTTGGTCTCCACCCGGCCGCGGAGCTTTTCATAGGCCGACTCCCGGTCGACCGTTTTCTCATAGACGCCAGCCACAATCGAGTTGGCGATGATTTGGCTGCGCTCGGCATCGCTGATCGGCCCGATCTGCGAGGCCGGCGGAAGGATGAAGCTGCGCTCCACGATGGAAGGCCGGCCCTTCTCATCGAGGAAGGAGACCAGGGCCTCGCCCACGCCGAGCTCGGTGATGGCCTGCGCTGTGTCGAGTTGCGGATTGGGGCGGAAGGTTTCTGCCGCCGCCTGCACCGCCTTCTGGTCGCGCGGCGTGTAGGCGCGCAGGGCATGCTGCACGCGGTTGCCGAGCTGCCCGAGCACGGTATCGGGAATGTCGAGCGGATTTTGCGTCACGAAATAGACGCCTACGCCCTTGGAACGGATCAGCCGCACCACCTGCTCGATCTTTTGCAAAAGCGCCTTGGGCGCCTCATCGAACAGCAGGTGGGCTTCGTCAAAGAAGAACACCAGGCGCGGTTGGTCAGGATCGCCGACTTCGGGCAAGACCTCGAAGAGTTCGGACAGCATCCACAACAGGAAGATCGCGTACAGGCGCGGCGTATGCAGCAGCTTGTCGGCGGCAAGAATGTTCACCACACCACGGCCGGCGGCATCGGTCTGCATGAAATCTTCGATGTTCAGCATCGGTTCGCCGAAAAAGCGGTCGCCACCCTGCTCCTCGATGGCAACCAGTCCGCGCTGGATGGCACCGATGCTGGCGGCCGAGATATTGCCGTATTCGGTGCGGACCTGCGCAGCGTTGTCGCCCACATGCTGCAGCATGGCGCGCAAATCCTTCAGGTCGAGCAGCAACAGGCCCTGGTCGTCGGCAAGCTTGAACACCAGTTGCAGCACGCCTTGCTGGGTATCGTTCAGGTTCAGCATGCGCGCCAAGAGTAGCGGCCCCAGGTCGGACACGGTAGCCCGCACCGGATGTCCCTTTTCGCCGAAGACGTCCCAGAAAGTGACCGGCACGCCGCTCCAGGCTGGCTCCGGCAGGCCAAGCATGTCCAGCCTTTCCTTGATCTTGCCGCTGGGCGAGCCGGGCTTGGCCAAGCCCGACAAATCGCCCTTGACGTCCGCCATGAATACCGGCACCCCGATATCCGAAAGCGCCTGGGCCATGGTCTGCAAGGTGACAGTCTTGCCAGTACCGGTGGCGCCGGTGATGCAGCCGTGACGATTGGCAAGATTGGACAACAGGACCTGCTCATGGTCCCGGTTTTTTGCGATCAACAGGGGCTTGGACATATTCTCGAGGCTTTCGCGGACGGTCTGGAGGGGGGCGGTATGCTAGAATCCCTGCTCTTCTTCAGGTGGGATGCGAGGTAATTCTGAACCAGTTTGGACTATAACAATTAATCAAGATTCAAGCTCCCATCCCGCCCTACCCAAGCAACTCACACCCCGGAAGAATCCCTATGGCTGGACACAGTAAATGGGCCAACATCAAGCATAAGAAAGCCGCGACCGATGCCAAGCGCGGCAAGATCTGGACACGCCTCATCAAGGAAATCACGGTGGCGGCACGTCTGGGCGGCGGCGATATCGCCAGCAATCCGCGCTTGCGCCTGGCAGTGGACAAGGCGGCCGATGCCAACATGCCCAAGGACAATGTCACGCGCGCCATCCAGCGCGGCACGGGCGGTCTCGAAGGCGCGAACTACGAAGAAATCCGCTACGAAGGCTACGGCATCAACGGCGCAGCCATCATTGTGGATTGCATGACCGACAACCGGGTGCGCACCGTCGCGGAAGTGCGCCATGCTTTTTCCAAGTTCGGCGGCAACATGGGCACCGAAGGTTCGGTGGCCTTCCTGTTCAAGCATTGCGGACAGCTGTACTTTGCGCCCGGCACCAATGAAGATGCGCTGATGGAAGCGGCGCTGGAAGCCGGCGCCGAAGATGTGATCACGGACGAGGAAGGCGGCATTGAAGTCCTCACCGCACCGAATGACTTTTCCGCAATCAAGGATGCCCTCGAAAAGGCGGGCTTCAAGCCGGAAATGGCCGAAGTGGTGATGAAGCCTTCCACCGAAACGGTGTTTACCGGCGAAGATGCAGTCAAGATGCAGAAACTGCTGGACGCCCTGGAAAACCTCGACGATGTGCAAGAGGTATATACGAACGCGGTGATCCAGGACTGAGGCGTGAGCGCAGCAGCGCGGCGTTCATGCGGAAGCTCTTTGCTGTTCCGCGCATCGCCCCTCTGCCGACTTTCCTTCGATTCCGGCTTGCCGCAATAATGATTTTTCCGAAATTGGTTCTCTTATTCTCATGAAGATTCTGGTAGTCGGTTCAGGCGGCCGCGAACATGCCTTGGCCTGGAAGCTTGCGCAATCCGAGCGCGTCCAAACGGTATTCGTGGCGCCCGGCAACGGCGGCACCGCCCTCGATCCACGCCTGCAAAACGTCGACATCACCGACCCGGCCTGGCTGGCGCAGTTCGCCATCAAGGAACAGGTCGCCCTGACCGTGGTCGGCCCCGAAGTGCCGCTGGCTGCGGGCATCGTCAACATCTTCCGCGAGCACGGCCTGAAGATCTTCGGCCCGACCAAGGAAGCGGCGCAGCTGGAAAGCTCCAAGGACTTCGCCAAGGCCTTCATGAAGCGGCATCGCATTCCGACCGCGGATTACCAGACCTTCACCGATGCCGCAGCGGCCCGCAAATACATCAACCAGAAAGGCGCTCCCATCGTCATCAAGGCGGACGGGCTGGCCGCCGGCAAGGGCGTGGTGGTGGCCATGACGGTGGACGAGGCCCATGCTGCCGTCGAAATGATGCTGTCGGATAACAAGCTCGGCGACGCCGGCGCGCGCGTGGTGATCGAGGAATTCCTGGCCGGCGAGGAAGCCAGTTTCATCGTCATGGTCGATGGCAAGCATGTGTTGGCGCTGGCCACCAGCCAGGATCACAAGCGCCTCAAGGACAATGACGAAGGCCCGAATACCGGCGGCATGGGCGCCTACTCGCCGGCGCCGATCGTGACGCCCTCGATTCACGCCCGTGTCATGCGCGAAATCATCAACCCGACCGTGCTTGGCATGATGAAGGATGGCATTCCCTTCACTGGTTTCCTCTACGCTGGCCTGATGATCGATGCCAAGGGCAATCCGAAGACGCTGGAATTCAATTGCCGCATGGGCGATCCCGAGACCCAGCCCATCATGGCGCGCCTGAAGACCGATTTCGTCAGCGTGCTCGAGCACGCCGTCAATGGCACGCTGGACACCGTCGAACTGGAATGGGATCGCCGCACCGCCCTGGGCGTGGTGATGGCCGCTGCCGGCTATCCGGATGCGCCGCGCAAGGGCGCCGCGATCACCGGCATTCCCCCGGAAAGCCCGGATTGCGTCACCTTCCATGCCGGCACCACGCTCGCCGACGGCAAGCTGACGGCCTCCGGCGGCCGCGTGCTGTGCGTGGTCGGCCTGGGCGATAGCGTGCGGATCGCGCAAAAGCACGCCTATGATGTCGTCGACCGCATCCACTTCGAGGGTGCGCAGTTCCGGCGCGACATCGGCTGGCGTGCCTTGAAGCGCCCTGCCTGAAAATCGATCCGGCGGGCTCCTTCCAGCCCATCGGAACTGCTC
>JAEWBA010000157.1 GCA_023391395.1 Pseudomonadota bacterium | reverse complement strand
GGCTCAGCGTGATGCGCCGGTGGCGGGCTACCATGCCGAAGGTCAGCGTCGCCAGTACCGGCGAAAACTTGAACGCATAGGTGACCGCCACCAGCAGGATCACCGCGATCGCAAAAGCCAGGGTGGCGTCGCGCGCCAGACTACCGAGCTGGCGCAGCAAGCCCGGCACCGCAACGCCGAACAGGGCACCCAGTCCGGCCGAGGCAATCAGCACCACCAGACTGTTCCAGGACGCGCTCAGCAGGCTTCCGGAAGTCTGGAACACGCCCACGCCGACGACCACCTTGAAGGCAAATACCGCCAGCACGCTGCTGAGGGCGGACAGGTGCAGCAGGCGCTCCGTCACCTGACCCGAACTGTATTCCTCGTTCACCACGCGCAAAAGGCCGGCCGGCGAGGTCGCCATCGCCAGCGAAGCCAGCAACAGCGCCGCCAGCGGCGGCGTGCCGAACCAGTCGGCCACCAGATAGACGGCAACGAAGGCCGCAATGGATTCCACCACGCCGGTGACCGCGATCCAGGGGTTATTGCGCAACCAGCGCAGATTGATGCGATAGCCCAATTCGAACAGGATCAGCCCGAACGCGATATTGGACAACAGCATGAAGAGTTCGCTGTCGGTATCGGCCAGCAGCCCAAAGCCGAGATTGCCCAGCAGAAAACCAGCCAGGCCATAGATGCTGATCCGCGGCAAACCGGTCCAGCGATGGGCGAACTCGCCGGCGATCCAGGTGATCGCCAACGCGAAGGGCCACGCCAGGTCGGCAGCCATGGGCATGATATCCGGCATATTTTTCCTTTCTTCAAAAGATGGAAGGACGCCGCCTGGATAATGCCGCGGAATCCGGTGCAGGCGGACGCATTATCTCAACGGAATGTGGCGTGCCGATTGCGCAGCCCGAAAGAGGCATCCTACCCGCTACGCGCGCCACGGCCATCGAGGGCGCGTACGCCCGCTGAGATTCTGGAAGCATCGCCCTCATTGGGGCGAACAGCTGCCATGTGCAACATGCGAATCGGATGCGCAAAGGCGATGCCGCGCTCACGGAAACCGCGCAGCAGGGAAAGATTGATTGCCTGCTGGATATCCATGTACTTGTTGTAATCCGGGTTGGGCACATAGTAGACCACCTCGAATTGCAGCGCGCTTTCGCCATACGCCTTGAAATGGGCGCGATCGAAACGCGCCGCGACGCCGGCGATGCTCTGCGCCTCGATGATTTCCCGCACCATGCCCGGAATGCGTTCGACTTCTTCCAGAGGCGTCTCGTAGGACACACCGAACTCGAACAGCACGCGCCGCTCCTGCATGCGCTTGTAATTGCGGATGCGCTGCTTCAGCAATTCGGTATTGGAAAAGATGATCTGCTCGCCGCCCAAGCTGCGCAGACGGGTCGTCTTCAGGCCGACGTGCTCGACCGTTCCCAAATAATCATCCACGATGATGAAGTCGCCGATCACGAAAGGCTTGTCCACGGCAATCGACACCGAGGAAAAGATATCGCCCAGGATATTCTGTACCGCCAGGGCCACCGCCACGCCGCCTATGCCGAGGCTGGCCATCAGGGTGGTGATATTGAAGCCGAGATTATCCAGGGCAACCAGCAAGGCAATTGACCAGAGGACGATGCGGCCCACCAGGCCGGCCAGCATCAGGTGCGTGGCGCCGGCGGGGTCATGGGTGCGATGGCGCAGGAAAGCACGCTCTACCGCGACCGAGATCATGCGATTGGCCCACAAGGCGATCTGGAACACCAGCACGATGACCCAGGCATACTGCAGCCATTTTTCCTGGCGTGCCGACAGATCGAGCTGGCTGACGGCGGCCAACAGCGCCACGCCCAGCATGAAGGGCAGTCGCGTCGCGCTGAGAATTTGCTGCGCATACGCCAGGAAAGCCAAGCGTTCGCTCTGCGCGAGGCGGTCAAGCTGCCGGCCCACCAAGGCTTTCGCGGCCAGCAAAAGGCAAAGCACGATCAGAAAGACTGTCGCCGCCAACAGCAAGTCATACGACGCGAAATCGATCGGATTCATGGCAACTCCTCACAATGCCGAAACGGCCACCAGCCGGACGGGTTGTCTCTTGACACAGGGACATGAATGGAAGCCCCGCGGAAGGGGCCCGAAAAAGCACAGGGGCTTTTTCGTTCGGAATGGCTTTGCAATGATGCGTCAGCGCTTTGAATCCGCAGTCCGCGCGAGGCGAATCGACGGAAAACGCCGGCGGGACAATCTACATGCCACGTGCCGGCGCTTGCGTTATATTGCCGCAAATGTATATCGAAGGCAAGGCTGCAGGCTCGCACGACTGGGGCGGCCTACGCTAATCTTGCTGCGTGACTACACGCGTGTATGTTCTAATACCCCGCGCCGAGCATCGATCTTCCGGGAATCGATTCGGCGCTGCTTACCCGTCAACACTTTCGGATTCAGGGCATGACCAGCGTTGCCGTCGTGCGCACCGAGCAGAGACCGCCGCGAGTTAATTGAAATGCTAGACCACCTGTTGTTCGCGCCCGCCGGCACCCCGGCCGCAGCCGCGCTGGCCGGCTTGTTCGGCTTGATGATCGGCAGCTTCCTGAACGTCGTGATCCACCGCCTGCCGAAAATGATGCAGCGCGAGTCCGACAATTACGTCGCCCATGAATCGGGCAAGCCCTTGCCGCACACCGACCGTTACAACCTGGTGCTGCCGCGCTCGGCCTGCCCTCATTGCGGCCATCAGATCAGCGCCCTGGAAAACATCCCAGTCCTTAGCTACGCTTTCCTCGGAGGCAAGTGCGCCGAATGCAAGGCGCCGATTTCCCCCCGTTACCCGGTGGTGGAACTGCTCACCGGCATCCTATCGGCGCTCCTGGTCTGGAATTTCGGCAGCGGCGTGGCGGGATTGGCCACCCTGGTGTTCGCCTATCTGCTGATCGCGATGACCTTCATCGACTTCGATACGCAACTGCTGCCCGACGACCTGACGCTACCGCTGCTGTGGTGCGGCTTGCTGGTCAACCTTGGAGGAACCTTCGTGCCGCTGCACGAGGCGGTGATCGGCGCAGCGGCCGGATACCTGAGCCTGTGGAGCATATACTGGCTGTTCAAGCTGGCCACCGGCAAGGAGGGCATGGGCTACGGCGACTTCAAGTTGTTGGCCGCGCTGGGCGCCTGGCTGGGCTGGAAGATGCTGCCGGTGATCATCCTGCTTTCCTCGCTGGTCGGCGCAGTGGTCGGCATCGCCATGATCCTGTTTGCCCGGCATGGCCGCGACAAGCCCATTCCCTTCGGTCCCTATCTGGCGGCGGCCGGCATGATCGCCCTGTTCTTTGGCGAGGCCATCGTGCGCAACTACCTCGGCTTTGCGTTGTGAGCAGCATGTCCGCTTCAACTAAGGCTGTGCCAAGGTTTTCGGTGGGGCTGACCGGCGGGATCGGCAGCGGCAAGACCACCGTTGCTGACATGTTCGCCGCGCGCGGCGCAGCCGTGGTCGACACCGACCTGATCGCCCATGGCATGACCGCTCCCGGCGGACCGGCCATGCCGGCCATTCGGGCGGCGTTCGGGTCGGATTTCCTGACCGTTGACGGGGCGATGGACCGGGCGCGGATGCGGGCCCATGTTTTTGCTGACCCGGCAGCCAAGGCGCGCCTGGAAGGCATACTGCACCCCCTGATTCGCGCCGAGACCGAGCGCGCGGCACTGGCTGCCCACGGTGCCTATGTGATGCTGGTGGTTCCGCTCCTGGTCGAGTCGGGGGCATGGAAGGAACGCGTCTCGCGCGTGCTGGTCGTCGATGCGCCTGAGGACTTGCAGGTAGCGCGGGTCATGCGCCGCAGCGGGCTTAGCGAAGCCCAGGTCCAAGCCATCATGGCGGCGCAGGCCTCCCGCTCTCAGCGGCTGGCGGCCGCAGACGATGTCATCCTCAACGATGGCCATGCCGACATGCTGGAGCCGCAGGTCGAACGCCTGCATGCCATGTACCTGGCGCTGGCGGTGAAGGCGTAAGAAAGGCATTTGTAATTTTTCATCGCTTCGTTCAGAATCATGTAATTCTCGCCCGCCCGACATACTGAGGGATGCCACCTTGATCACCTACGAATACCCATTCAATGAGCGTATTCGCACGCTTCTGCGGCTGGAAGACCTGTTCGAAAAGTTCGTCTTCTTCCTGCAGCAGGAGCACCCGCAGCAGCATCATGTCGCCCTCGCCACCATTTTCGAAATGCTGGAAGTTGCCGGCCGCGCCGACCTGAAATCCGACTTGCTGCAGGAATTGGAACGGCAGAAGCACACCCTCCTGAGCTTCAAAACTAACCCCAACGTCGAGACCGATCGTCTCGATGCCGTCCTGTCCGATGTCGACCGCAGCAGCGCCGCGCTGATGGCAGCACAAGGCAGGACCGGCCAGAATGTGCGCGAGAACGAATGGCTGATGAGCATACGCGGACGCACCATCATCCCCGGTGGCGCCTGCGAGTTCGACCTGCCTTCCTATTACGCTTGGCAGCACCGCTCCCCCGAGCAGCGCTACCAGGACATCTCCAACTGGTTTGCGCCGCTGACGCCGCTGTTCGATGCAATTGCGGTTGTCCTGCGCCTGCTGCGCGAATCCGGCCACACCACCAGCATCGTCGCACGCTCTGGCGCCTACCAGCAAATGTTGCAAGGGAAGGCGTACCAAATGCTGCGCCTAACCGTCGATGACAGTCTCGGCGCGATTCCGGAGATCTCGGCCAACAAGTACATGCTCTGGGTGCGCTTCACCTCCCAGGACGGAGACATGAAACCGAAATCCATCGAGAGCGACGTGCCGTTCGAACTGACGCTCTGCAATTTCTAAGAGCCGCCGGCGAAGCGCGCGCTCCTTTTCTATAATGACCGGATGTTTCGCAAAACGGATTCCGGAGAATTTTCGTGGTAACAGTTGTGGATTGCCCTACCTGCGGCAAGAAAGTCGAATGGTCGGAAAAGAACAAATACCGGCCCTTCTGTTCGGAGCGCTGCAAGCAGATTGATCTGGGGGCCTGGGCCGAAGAGAAATATGCCATTCCTGCCGTCACTCCGCCCGAGGAGCCGGACGACGACAGCATCTCGCGGCATTAACGGCCGGGCAGTAGTTCAGGCTGCATAGCGCAGCCTGTCCAGCCATTTGAGCAACGGAATGGTGGCCGGCAACAGCGGCTCCACGCCGACGCTGCCCTGCCAGGCAAAAGCCTGCCCTTCCAAGCTCTGCGGTTCGCCGCGCCAGTGGCGACTGATGTAGAAATGCAGGCGCACATGCGCGTGCGGATAGACATGCTCGACGCCACACCAAGCCTCGGCGGCCAGGATTTCTACGCCCAGCTCCTCCAGCAACTCACGTTTCAGGGCATGCTCGATCGACTCGCCAGCTTCCACCTTGCCGCCGGGGAATTCCCAATAGCCGGCATAGGGCTTTCCTTCCGGCCGCTGGCATAGCAGCACATCGCCGTTGGGCTGCATCAAGATACCGACCGCAACATCGATCGGCGTGGCCAAGCGATTCATCACTGAGCGCCATCCGTCTCGGCCAGCCTGCCGGCATGATCCTTGGCGAACTGCCAGGCCACCCGACCGGAGCGCGAGCCGCGCTGCAGCGCCCAGCGCTGCGCGTCGGCGCGCGCTTCCTCGATCTGCGCCGCATTGCAGCCGAAATGCGCGAGCCAATGGGCGACGATATCGAGATAATCGTCCTGTTTGAAGGAATAGAACGACACCCACAAGCCGAAGCGTTCGGAAAGCGAAATCTTTT
>JAEWBA010000026.1 GCA_023391395.1 Pseudomonadota bacterium | reverse complement strand
ACCATAGTGAGATAAAACTGAAGTAGTACTCGATGCGGAGACGAGAGGTAGTCATGGAGAAAATTCCTTATGTCATGCGGACGAACATGGATGCCGATGCAGGATCGGGGCAGCCATGTTCGTCCATGCCGGTTCAATTGCCGAGGTAGGCGGTGCGGACGGCGGGATCGTTCCTGAGCATCTCGCTTTTGCCTTCCGCGACAGTGCGGCCCTGGTCCAGGACATAGCCGCGATGGGCTAGATCGAAGGCGGTCGATACGTCCTGTTCGACGATCAGAAGACTGGTACCGGCGCAGTTGATCTTGCCCAGGGTGTGCACCAATTCTTCGACGATCTTGGGCGCCAGGCCGAGCGAAAGCTCGTCGATCAGCAGCAGGCGCGGCGCCGCCATCAAGCCGCGCGCAATGGCACACATCTGCTGTTCGCCGCCGGACAAGGTGCTCGCGTCTTGCGTTCTGCGTTCCGCCAGGCGCGGGAACAGCTCGTAAAGCCATTTGAGGTCGCGCCGCACCGCGGCCCGGCCGTCGGCGCGGCGATAGGCGCCGAGCAGCAGATTTTCCTGGACCGTGAGTCCGGCAAACAGGCGTCGGCCCTCGGGGACATGGGCGATGCCCATTTCGACGAGCTCGGCGCTGCTCGCGGCGCCGATGTTGCGGCCATCGAAACGCACATCGCCTTCCAAGGCGGGAATCAGGCCGGACAAGGTGCGCAGCAGGGTCGTCTTGCCGGCGCCATTGGAGCCGACCAGGCAGACGATCTCATTGCTGCCGACCTCGATGCTGACATCCCACAGGACTTGCACATCGCCGTAGCCAGATTTCAGCTGCGAGACTTTCAACAGAGGGGTCGTCATGCGAGCGCCTCCTGTCTTTGTCTCGCATAGCGCCGTCCCAAATACGCCTGTTCCACTTGAGGGTCGTTCACTACCTGCGCCGGCTCGCCGTCGGCGATCAGCCGGCCATGATGCAATACCATGACGCGCGTGCAGGAATGCATCACCACCTTCATCAGGTGTTCGATCAGCACGATGGTGACGCCACTTGCGGCAATCGCATGGATCAATTCGAGGGCGTGGTCGACTTCGGCCTGATTCAATCCGGCATTGACCTCATCGAGAAACAGCAGCCTCGGTTTCAAGGCCAGGCTTTTGGCGAGTTCCAGGCGCTTGCGGCCGGCCAGCGTCAGCGAAGCGGCCGGCTTGCCAGCCTGGGAGGCGAGTCCGCAAAATTCCAGATGCGCGTGGGCCGCCTCGCGCGCCTGGGCAGGAGTGCTTGCACCGCCTGCGAAGAGCGCCGCAGCGGTGACGTTCTCTTCCACGCTCATGCGCGGAAAGGGCTGCACGATCTGGAAGGTGCGCGCAATGCCAAGCCTGGCAATCCGGTCCGGCCCCAAGCCTTGCAGATAGCGGTCGCCATAGCGCACCGTTCCGGCGATCGGGCGGTGGACGCCGGTGATTGCGTTGACCAGCGTGGTCTTTCCGGCGCCATTCGGGCCGATCACGCCCACCACCTCGCCTGCATCGACCGAGAAGTTGACCCGGTCCAGTGCGAGAACACCGCCGAAGCGTTGGGTGACGTCGTTCAAAGTCAGCAAGGCGCTCATGATCCGGACTCCTTTCCTCGTTGCGCAAGCTTGAAGGACGGCCAGCGCGTCCAGCGGAATTGGTACAGGCGGCTCATTCCCGACGGCAGGAATAGCACCATCACCACGATCAGGGCGCCCAGCAATCCGGCATGGAACTCCAGCACATTGCGCCACAAAAGCTCTTCCAGGAACAGGAAGATGAAGGCGCCGATGGTCGGGCCGAACACGGTTCCGACGCCGCCGATCATCGCCATCAGGATCGGCTTGACCGACAGCAGCGAGTCGTAGACATCGGTCGGGTCGATATAGGTGACCCATGAGGCGTACACGGCACCGGTGGCGCCAGCAATCAAGCCGCTTAGCGAGAAGGCCAGGACTTTTGTGCGGAAGGCGTTGACGCCGATGACCAGCGCCGCATCCTCGTTCTGTTCTACGCAGCGTAGCGCCCAGCCCAGGCGGGCGCGATCGACTTTCCAGGCGATCAGTTGCGCGACGATCGCCATCAAGGCCATCGCCGCGAAATAGAAAATCGCCTGCTGATCGACACTGCCGAGAGACAGCAGCGGCAGGTTCAGGCCCATGCCGCCGCCGGTGAGGCTGGTCCAGGTGTTGGTCGTTTCCCGCAACACATCGGCCACCACCAAGCTGGCGATGGCGAAGTAATGGCCGCGCAGATGCAGGATGGCGCCGCCGAGCAAGCCGGCGAAGGTAGCCACCAGCACACCGGCCAGCGGCCACGACCACATGAAGCCCAAGCCGCCGACCTGCAGGATCCCGGATGCGTAGGCGCCCAGGCCGAAGAAGGCAGCGGTGGCGAACGAAGGATAGCCGGCATAGCCGCCGATCAGATTCCACGACAAGGCCAGGGCCGCATACATGCCGACGGTGGTGGCAAGACGCAGGAGGTAATTGTCGGCAGCCAGCAGCAGGCCCGCTACAGTCAGCGCGGCGATGGCCACGAGAAGAACAATGCGCGCCTTCATTGGAACCCCCGTCTGCCGAGCAGGCCCGAGGGCCGGAACATCAACAGGAAGATCAGCAGCAGGAAGGACAGCGTCAAGGCGTTCTCGGGGCCCAGTGCCAAGGTGCCGAAGCTTTCGATGATGCCCAGGCTGAAGCCGCCCAGTACGACGCCCGGCACACTGCCCAGGCCGCCGAGCACGCAGATTACGAAAGCCTTCCCCAGGTAGCCGCTCGACGCTACCGGCGAGATCGGGAATATGCCCGAAAGCAAGGCGCCGGCCGCCCCTGCCATGAAGGCGCCGAGCGCGAAGGCGAGCGCATAGGTTTTTCTGACATCGATGCCCATCAGGGTCGCCGCTTCGCGATCCATGCGCACGGCGACGATGGCGCGGCCGAACTGCGTGCCGCGCAGCAAAAGCCATAGGCTGCCGACCAGAGCCAGGGCAATGAGGGTCGCCAACAGCCGGTCCACCGGCAGCGTCAAGCTGCCCAGTTCGAAGATGCCCAGCGGCGGATCGAAAATGATCTTGCGGAAGTCGGCCCGGAAGAAATGCAGCATCAGATTATCCAGGAACAGGTTGAGACCGAAGGTGAGCGTCAGGGTGAGCAGCACCGGGTGCCCCATCACGGGATTGATGACCACTCGCTGCAGCCCGTAGCCGAGCAAAAACAACAGCGCGCCGGCCACCGGAGCGAAGACGAAAGGATTGATATCGAAAACCTGGTGTGCGAAAAAAGCCAGGTAAGCGCCCAGGACCACTAGGGAGCCGTGCAGAATATTGATGATATTCAGCACTCCCCAGACCAGGGAAAAGCCCGCGGCGATGCACGCATACAAACCGCCCAGGGCAAGACCGTTCAAAAGAACTTGCAGGTAAATCACAGCATCATCCGAAGAGAATGAAAAAAGGCGGACGCCGCGCGGCATCCGCCACGAAGAAAAAAATCTAGTGGCTGCCGCCTAGTCGGATCTGGCTGGTGGCGATGTTGGCCGGATAGACGGCGGTGACCTTGCCTCCCTGGATTTGATAGACCGGCGGCACATAGGAATCGGCGATGCCGCTCGGTCCGAAGGAGATCGGCGCAAAGAAGGTGTTGAATCCACCCTTCTTCAGTTCGGCACGTACGGCATCGCGGTCCTTGCTGCCGGCACGCTCGATGGCTTGCTGCAGGATCACGCCCACCGCGGCGCCGGAAGCCTGGGTGAAATCGGGATCGACGCCGTACTTCTTGCGAAACAGTTCGACGAATTTCTGGGTGGATCCGAATACGTCGTCACTCTTGTATTGAAGAATCGGATGGAACCAGCTGGCCGTCGTGACATTCTCCGCGAGCGGGCCGACCGCCTTGATCCATTCATCGTAGGCCGGACCATTGATCATGGTCACCATCTGCGGCTCGATGCGCAGGTCGGCGAGCTGTTTGCGCACCAGGATCAAGTCGTTGATATAGCCGGTGATGATGATCCAGTCCGGCTTGACGGTGGCCATCTTGGTCAAGGCGGCGGCATGGTCGAGCGTGCCGATCGCGTAGCGCTCGAAATAGCTCACTTCGAGGCCGCGCTTCCTGGCGGACTTCTCGAATTCATTCGCCAGCGACAAGGGATAGAGATCATTGCGCGCCAGGATGGCGACGCGCTTGGCCTGGGGGAGCTTCGCGCGCACCAGCGTCGCGATCGGCTCCGTCAGGCTGCTGTTGTCCGTATAGAGGCCGAACAGGTTCTTGTACCCTTGATCGAACACTTCAGCCGACGAGGCGCTCGATGCGAGCATCGGGATATTGTTTTTCTCGGCAACCGTGCTGGCGGCCTTGGCGGCACCGGAGCCGAAAGGGGAAAACAGGAAATCCACCTTGTCATCGGTGATGTGTTTCTCGGCCAGCTGGACTGCCTTGGGGGTATTCGACTGGTAATCGTAGAAGCGCAGTTCGACCTTGAGCCGGTCCTTGCCGACCTTGATGCCGCCGTTGGCATTGACTTGTTGGAGCCACAGCTCATAACCCTGACGCAGCTTGGTGCCCTCGGGCGCCAGTGCTCCGGTTAGCGGCAAGGGCGCGCCGATACGAACCGTCTTTTCGGCAGCGAGGCTGAAGGTGGAAACGAGCAAGGCGGCGATGAAGGCTGCCGGCTTGAGCAGTTGGGGAATGCGAAGCAAAAACATGGCGACGACTCGGGTTGTGAAAAGCAAACGAGTCTATTGGTTTGCTCGCGTTTCTCTAACGTATCTTTTCGCAGCTCGATATGCGCATTCCGCATTCCGCATGCCGCACGCCGGCATGC
This sequence comes from Pseudomonadota bacterium, assembly GCA_023391395.1. Classification (GTDB taxonomy): domain Bacteria; phylum Pseudomonadota; class Gammaproteobacteria; order Burkholderiales; family Burkholderiaceae_D; genus Noviherbaspirillum. Next base: position 631 of record JAEWBA010000026.1, on the reverse strand, counting down.
AGGACCGCGGCCTATAGTGGGAGAGGCTGCCGGCCTGTCGCAGGGGAAGAAGGCTGCGCATCTCATCAAGCGATGGATGACACTTCCGTTTTACACGGCGACCGCGTAAAACTTTCACGCGAACCGCCTCGTTGTCGGCGGCGACTCTCAGCATGCAAGGTATGAATCTTGCGGTAGCTCAGCGCCGTATGCGCAGGCCAAGCGTTTGCGCACGAGGGAGAAGCAGACCATGAAAGCGCTTACCTATCACGGCGCATACGATGTGCGCGTCGACAATGTCCCCGATCCGATCCTGCAGGAAGACGACGATATCCTGCTGCGTGTGACTGCCACCGCGATCTGCGGGGCCGACCTGCACCTGTATCGCGGCAAGGTGCCGGAGCTGGAATATGGGGACATTCTCGGCCATGAATTCATGGGCATCGTGGAAGACGTCGGGCCGAGCGTGATCCGCTTGAAAAAGGGAGACCGCGTGGTGGTGCCCTTCACCATCGCCTGCGGCGAGTGTTTCTTTTGCGATCGTGGATTGTTCGCCGCCTGCGAAAACACCAACGCCACGCCCGGTGCGCGTGCCACCCCACGTCGACAGGTGAGGCCCGGCGCCGGCATGTTTGGCTACACGCACCTGCAT
>JAEWBA010000003.1 GCA_023391395.1 Pseudomonadota bacterium | reverse complement strand
GAAGGCCAGCGAAGCAAGCGCGACATACAGCGAATGCGAGAGCCCGACGATGACGATCACGGTATTCGAGATCAGGTTGCCGATCACCGGCAGCATGCCGGCAAAGAACGTGATCGCGACCATGGTTTTCGACAGCGGCAAGTGCACGCCAGCCAGCGGCAGAACCACCATCAGGTAGAGTGCGGTGAACACGGCATTGATGCCGGCAATGCGCACTTGCGCGAAGACAATGCGGCGAAACGCCTCGTTGAGGCGGGCCAGGCGCTCTTCCAGTGCCACGGCGAGCGGTCGAGGATTGGGCGGCGTGGTGGCATCGTAGAGCGCCGCCATGGCGCCGATGGCCATGCCGCCCAGCAGGTGGACCAGCGTGCGCCCGGCTTCCTGCCCAAAGGTTTGCGCCTGGGTGGCATGGGCCCGCAGCCAGCCGGTCAGCATGTCGCGGATCGCATCGGCGCTTTGCGGCACGTACTCCTTCATCCATTCTGGCATCTGATGGCGCGAGCTTTCGACAATGTCGGCCATCTTCTTCAATAGCACATTCAAGCTGCCCGCCTCGCTCTGGAAGAACGCCACCGTGCCCCATACCGCCAGCGACAGCAGCGTGACGATGGCGGTGCCAAGTATGGCCACCGCAATCACGCGCGCGCCGCGATTGCTGATTTTTCGGCCCAGCGCCGGCGCCAGCATGTGCACCAGTGAAAACACCAGCAAGCCCGCCAAGAGCGCGGACAGCAGGCCTTTCAGCAAGACCAGCAGGAGCGCACCGCCGGCGAGGAAATAGGAAGCCCGCGTGGCGAAATCGGTTTGGGCAATCGGCCGGATGGGTTCGGACATGGTGGATTAAGTGCAAGCCTTATGGTTCGCATAATGCACTACCAGCAGCGAAATGCGATGCGCCTTAGAATGACCGCCTCGGAATTCTTGATACAGCCATCCCTGTAGAAACCGGATCATACGTTATGAGTCAACTCTTTTCCCCGATTTCCCTGAACAAGCTGCAACTGGAGAACCGCATCATCATTGCACCGATGTGCCAGTACTCCGCCATCGACGGCGCCGCCACCTCCTGGCACCAGATCCATCTCGGCCATCTCGCTCTGTCCGGCGCCGGCCTGTTGATTCTGGAAGCAACCGCCGTGGAGCCGGAGGGGCGTATTTCTCCGCACGACCTCGGTCTGTGGTCGGATGCCACCGAACAAGCCCTGGACAAGGTCCTGCAAGCGGTGCGTGCGCATTCCTCCATGCCGCTGGCGATCCAGCTGGCCCATGCCGGCCGCAAGGCCTCGACGCGCGCGCCCTGGGAAGGCGGGAATTTCATTCCGGTCGCCCAGGGCGGGTGGACCACCGTCGCGCCGTCGACACTGCCTTTTGCCGAGCAGGATGAAACGCCGCGCGCGCTGGACAAGGCCGGGCTGGAGCGTGTGCGCAACGCCTTTGCAACCGCGGCCAAGCGCGCTGCCCGTATCGGCATCGACGCCGTCGAATTGCATGGCGCACACGGCTACCTGATGCACCAGTTTCTGTCGCCGCTGTCGAACCGGCGTGAGGATGAGTACGGCGGCTCGCTGGAGAACCGCATGCGCTTTCCGCTGGAAGTCTTCGAGGCGGTACGCGCGGCTTTTCCGGCCGGACGCCCGGTGGGCATCCGCGTCTCGGCGACGGACTGGGTGGAGGGCGGTTGGGATCTGGAGCAGACCCTGATCTTTGCGCAAGAATTGAAGAAGCGCGGCTGCGATTTCCTCGATGTTTCGACGGCAGGCTTGTCGCCGCTGCAAAAAATTCCGGTTGCTCCCGGCTACCAGGTCCCGTTTGCCACCCGCATCAAGCAGGAGGTCGGTATGCCGACCATGGCCGTGGGCCTCATTACCGAAGCCAAACAGGCCGAACAGATCGTCGCTTCCAGGCAGGCCGACATGGTGGCGCTGGCGCGCGGCATGCTCTATGACGCGCGCTGGCCCTGGCATGCCGCCGCAGAGCTCGGCGCACAGGTGCAGGCGCCGCCGCAATACTGGCGCGCGCCGCCGCGCGAGTTCAAGCGTTTGTTCAAGGGCGCGTAAGGGCGCTTGCGCGGCTCCGGTGAAGGAGCTCAGCGCAGGCCGAATGCGCGCGCCGAGGCAAGCGCGGCAGCGCGGCCGGCATCGATGAAAACCAGGGACAGGGTTTCATTATCGACTGCGCGCGCCATCTGCAATGCTCCCACCATGGTGGCGAAGATGCCGGCCGCGGCTTGCCGGCGTGCCTTTCTGTCCTTCTTCTGGTTGAGCTGCTGCGCGATCAATCCAACCAATTCCTCGATATGGCGGGTGAACCCGTGCCGTGTGCCGGCGCTCATGCGCGCGACTTCGGGGCCGAGCGCAACGACCGCGCAGCCTTGCGCCGGATGGTCACGATGCGCGCGCGACAAATAGGTGCCGATCAGCGCCTCGATCGGTGCGCGCTTGCCGGGATTCTCGACGGCATAGCGCAGGGCGGCAATGGTGCTGTCGAAGGCGGCGCCGATGGCAACTTCGACCAGTTCTTCCTTCGACTTGAAATGGACGTAGAAGCCGCCATGCGTCAGTCCGGTATCCGCCATCAGGCTGGCGATGCCTACCGCCTGGATACCGTCCCGCCGAAAACGTTCGCTGGCATTTCTTACTACCGCCGAGCGGGTCTGCGCCTTGTGGTTCTTGTCGTAACGCATACGTTCTCCCCTGAGTCTGAGGCCTCACTCATTCTCGCATTTCGGATGTGCTTGGAGGCAAACAGCCGGTAGCGCCAGTTAAAAGGCCACGTGCCACCGTAAGAGCGGCAGGGCAAATTATCAGAACTTGTCGGACCGCTCCATGTCCAATTGATAACATTGCCTGCAAGCCAAGGCCGCTTCCCCACTTTTTCTTTACGGACTTTGCCGGCATTCCATTTCCTTCCGGAGCCCTCATGTCTCGTGTTCTATGGAAAGGCGCCATCAGTTTCGGGCTGTTGCATGCGCCCGTATCCCTGCACCCAGCCTCGCGGCAAGACGAAATCGACTTCGACTGGCTGCAGCGCGACACGCTGCAGCCGGTGGGCTATAAGCGCGTGGTCAAGGACAGCGGAAAGGAAGTCGACAAGGACGACATCGTTAAGGCGGTCAAGTATGAAGGGCAATATGTCGTGCTGTCGGACGAAGAGATCAAGGCCGCCAATGTCAAGGCGACCCACACTATCGACATCGTCGCCTTCACGGATGCCGCGGAACTGAGCTTTCTGCATTTCGAAACGCCGTATTACCTCGCACCCGTCAAAGGCGGTGAAAAGGTCTACACGCTGCTGCGCGAGGCCTTGCTGAAATCTAGGAAGGTCGGCATTGCCCTGGTGGTGCTACACAACAAGCAGCACTTGGCCGCGCTGATACCTGCCGGCCAAGCGATCGTGCTTAACACCTTGCGCTGGGCCGCGGAAGTCAAGGATGCCTACGATCTCGACCTGCCGGCGGCGGGACTGAAGGAAGCTGCGATCAAACCCAAGGAACTGGAAATGGCGACCCAGTTGATCGACAGCATGTCCGAGTCGTGGGATGCAACGCAATACCGCGACAGCTTCCGCGACGACATCATGGCGCTGGTGAAGAAAAAGTTCGAGGAAGGCAAGGCGACCGAGATCGGCGCCCCCGCGCAGGAGCCGGCGGAAGAAGAGGAGGGTGGCGAGATCGATCTGGGAGAACTCCTCAGGCGCAGCCTGCAAGGCGTCGGCAAGAGCGCGAAGCCGGCGCGTCAGCCCCGGCATGACGGCGCACGGCCGCCGCCGGCCGCACGAAAATCCGCGCAGTCCCGGCGTGCCGCCAAAGCTGGGCAGTGAGGGGCCCCCATGGCAAGGCCGGCTTCAACCGACAAGCTTGCGGCGTATCGCGCCAAGCGTAATTTCGGCCTCACGCCTGAGCCGTCCGGCGAACTCGCCCCTCGAGCGGAACGTCTGCGCTTTGTCGTCCAAAGGCACGATGCCCGCAAGCTGCACTACGATTTCCGCCTGGAGCTCGAAGGCACATTGAAAAGCTGGGCCGTGCCCAAGGGCCCCAGCCTGGACCCCGGCGACAAACGCCTGGCCGTGCAGGTCGAAGATCATCCTCTGGGATATATCGATTTCGAAGGAGACATCCCCGCACACCAGTACGGCGCCGGCCATGTCGATATCTGGGATAGCGGCTACTGGGAGCCGCAAGGCGACCCCGAGAGCGCGTACCGCGCCGGCAAGCTGAAGTTCCGTCTCGAGGGCGAGAAACTGCGCGGCGGCTGGACCCTGGTGCGCACGCGCATGCCGCCAAGAGGTGGCAAGGAGCAATGGCTGCTCATCAAGGAAAGGGACGAGGACGCCCATGAGCGGACTCCCGCCATCGATAGCGAGGCCGCGGATGCGAGCGATCGCTCGTCCGCTGCCCCAATGCGCTCCGCCGTCGAGAATGCCGTACGCGCGCCTCTTCCTTCCATGCTGCGTCCCCAGCTGGCCACGCTCGTCGATGCGCCGCCGCAGGGCGGCGACTGGAGCTACGAAGTCAAGTTCGATGGCTACCGCATTCTAGCGCGCCTGGAGGCGGGCACAGTTTCGGTGTTCACGCGCGACGGCAAGGACTGGAGTGCCAAACTGCCCCACGTAGTGCACGCATTGGAAGCGCTGGAAGTGGAGAGCGTCTGGCTCGACGGCGAAATCGCGGTGCTGGATGCCCATGGGGCGCCGTCGTTCCAGCTGCTGCAAAATGCCTTCGACCGGCACGATCCGGGCACCATCGTGTACTTCCTTTTCGATCTGCCCTATCTGAACGGCTTCGACCTGCGCAACACCCCTCTGGCGACGCGCCAGCGTCTGCTGCACGATTTACTGGCGGACCTGCCGCCGGAGGCACCGCTGCGCCTGAGCCTGCCCTTGGACCAGCCCCCAGAGAAGCTGCTCGACAGCGCCTGCCGGCTTGCATTGGAGGGCCTGATCGGCAAGCGGCGCGATTCACCGTATCGCTCCGGGCGCAGCGCTGACTGGATCAAGCTGAAATGCCGGCAGCGCCAGGAATTCGTCATTGGCGGCTATACGGAACCGCAAGGGGCGCGCAAATACTTCGGTGCCCTCCTTCTCGGCGTGCATGACGACGATGGCCGCCTGCGCTATGTCGGACGCGTCGG
>JAEWBA010000355.1 GCA_023391395.1 Pseudomonadota bacterium | reverse complement strand
ATGAAGGGCGACCGCGACAAGTGCATCGCCGCCGGCGCTTCGGACTACATCAGCAAGCCGGTGGATGCACAGCGCCTGTTGTCGCTGATGCGGGTGTGGCTGGCCAAGTGAACGGCCTCATTATCAGGAGCCCTGCCGGGCCGATATGCCGGTTGCATATCGTTACCCGGCGTTCCAAGTCGCCAAGGTCAAGGGGACCCTGCACTCACTTTATCAGGGCGCTGCATTTCGATTCCGAAAGCGGGGGATAGAGCTGCTCAGGCGAAATGGTAGCTCGGACATGATAGTAATCCCACGGCCCCTTCGACTCGGATGGTTTTTTGACCTGCAGAAGGTACATCGGGTGGATCATCCGACCGTCCTCGCGAATTTTCCCGTTGCGAACGAACATGTCCTTGATCGTGGCGCCGCGCATCTGTTTCATTACCTCTCCCGCTGAGTCGGTTCCAGCGCGCTGGACAGCATTTAGATAGGTCAGCGTGGCCGAATACGTCGCTGCATGAATCATGTTCGGCATTCTCTTCTGCTTTTCCATGAAACGCCGGCTCCATGCTCGCGTCTTCTCGTCGAGGTTCCAATAGAAGTCTTCCACCACGTACATGCCCTGCGTGGCCTCGAGCCCCATCGCATGGATGTCCGAAATTGTGCTGCCCAGCCCGACGAGCGTCTGATTCCGCTTGATGCCGAATTCATTGGCCGCCTTGACGGCGTTGATCAGGTCGCCGCCGCCATTGGCAAGAGCGATGACCTTGGCCTTGGAACCTTGTGCCTGCAGCATGAAAGAGGAAAAATCGGAGGCATTGAGCGGGTGACTGACGGAGCCGAGCACCTTGCCGCCGCTTGATTTGACTGCTTCGCTGGCCTCCTGCTGGAGCGACCGTCCGAGGATGTAATCGACCGATACGAAGTACCAGGAATCCTGCCCCTGTTCGGTCAAGGCCCGGCCCGGTGCACTGGCCAGGGATCTCGTGTCCCACCCGTAATGGACGATGTGATCGGGCGCACACTCTTCGTTGGTCAGACGGGTTGTTCCCGCACCGCTCGCCATGAATATGCGGTCCTTGTCGCGCGTCACACGCGCAACGGCGAGAGCAACCGCGGAATTGATGCCATCCGCTACCATGTCGACGCCATGCAAGTCATACCATTCGCGCGCCTTGGTCGCTCCAATGTCCGGCTTGTTTTGATGGTCCGCGAATACCACCTCGATCTTGAATGCCGGCTTGGCAGCCGCCTTGAAATCCTCGACCGCCATCTGCGCGGCCAGCACCGAACCGGTTCCGCCCACATCGGAATAGACGCCCGACATATCGGTCAACACTCCTATGCGCACGACATTTCCCGAAAATGGCGTTGCCGGCTGTGCGACGGCATTGCTTCCTGCGGCGAGCAGCGCCGCTGCCAAAATCCGACCTGCATGCCGCAGGTTCTTTTTATGGATGCGATCCATAGTGTTCCTCCAGTTAGTGTAATGAGTCCCCTGCTGCCGATGAGGACAGTCGCCGCCCATCAGAAAGCAGTTGCACCCTTGCCTTTCAGCCCCAGCAGCGCGCGCGCCTCCTCCGGGGAAGCAATCTCCAGCCCCAGGCCTTCGATCACCTGCCGTGCTGCCCGCACCTGCTGCGCGCTCGATTCGGCCAGCTTGCCCTTACCGATCCACAAGGAATCCTCCAGGCCCACCCGGACGTGTCCGCCCATGGCGGCAGAGACGGCGGCGATGGGAAGCTGATTGCGCCCGACTCCCAACACCGACCAGCGATAGTCGTTTCCGAAGAGACGGTCTGCCGTGCGCTTCATGGCGGCAACATCGTCATGGTGGGCGCCGATCCCTCCCAGCACGCCGAAAACGGTCTGAATGAAAAAGGGAGGCTTGACCAGCTGGCGGTCGGCAAAGTGCGCGAGCGTGTACAAGTGCCCGATGTCATAGCATTCATACTCGAAGCGGGTATCGTTTTCGCTGCCCACCCTGAGGATATGCTCGATGTCCGCAAACGTGTTCTTGAACACGCGGTTGCGCAAACCGTCCAGGTAGTCGAACTCCCAATCATGCTTGAATTCTCTGAATCTTTCGAACATGGGAAACAGCGCGAAATTCATGGAGCCCATGTTGAGCGAAGCCAGCTCGGGCTTGAATCGCGCCAGCGGCGCCAGCCGCTCTTCCAGGGTCATGGTCGGCGCGCCGCCGGTCGTGATGTTGGCCACGCAGTCCGAGTGGTTCCGGATCGGCTCCAGAACGCGGGAAAAAAGCTCCGTCGATTGCACCGGCCGGCCAGATTCCGGGTCGCGGACATGCAGGTGGACGACGGCGGCGCCGGCTTGCGCGGCCTCGAGCGCGGCCTGCGCGATTTCTTCGGGCGTGATCGGCAAGTGCGGCGACATCGAGGGCGTATGGACGGCCCCGGTCACCGCACAGGTGATGATGACTTTTCGCGACTTCATCGAATACCGCCGCTTCAGACGCGAGGCGCTTCCGGAAGCCTCTCGCCGCCGCGCACGACGTATTTCGCGGGATAGGTCTGCACCGCCACCTCGATGTTTTCTTCCGAGCTTCCCGTGCACTGGCTCCATACCTTGCTGACGCCCTGTGCTAGGGCCAGCACGGCGGCGTCGCTCCGTCCGTCACGGATGTGGCAGATGATCAGCGTATCCGTGGTCGGCTCGCCCGATCTGTAGGTGCTCTCAGCGGGCAGATCGTGGAAGACCACACTGATGAGGTCGAGCGGCGAAAGAATGACCGACCGCACGATGTCGGTAATTTCCCGAGCGATCCTGGCCTTGGTTTCAGCATTGAGGCCGGCTCGGCATTCACAGGCAATAATTGGCATTTCTATCTCCGTTTTTTATGGCCCCACGGACCGGAGATCAGATATTCACTGAGAACGAAATGCGTGGCTTCCCGAAAAGCGCCGAATGTGCGCAAAAGTGCCGCTTTCTCCCTGCCTTACGGGATTTGCGGAAATTCTGAGGCCAGGGTAGGCAGTCGCCTCGCAGAGAACGCCTAGTCGCGGATCTTGCGGAATGCCGTCGGCGTCAGCCCGGTCGCCTTCTTGAAATGGTCGGAAAAATGCTGCAAGTGGCTGAATCCGCATTCCAGCGCGATTTCCGTCGCCGTGAGAGGCGACCCCAGCAGAAGCTGCTTGGCCTTTTCCAGCCTGACGGACTGGACAAAGTTCAGCGGCGTGATGCCAGTGCTGGCCTGGAAGGCGCGCAGGAAGTGCCGCTTGCTGACACCGGCAGTCTCGGCCAGATCGTCGACGGATATGCGATTGCCGATATTGGCGCGAATGAAGTCCTTGACCCGGGCCAAGCTCGCTCCGCTCAATCCGCCACGCGGCGGGCGTGGCGAAGCCGCCGGTTCCGAGATCCTGGCAATCTGTGCCAGCGCCTGCAGCGCCCATCCTTCGGCAAACAATTCAAAGACATTGTCGGCGGCCGCCGCCTCGCGGCAGAGCAGCCCGAGGCCGTGCTGGAGGTCGCGGTGCCTGAAGGCGAGCAGCGGTTTGTCGAAGCGGTAGGTGTATCGCTGGAACAGCGTGTCGTCGATGAACACGACCGAATAATCGCAATACGGCCCGACCTCGAATTCGCCTTCCAGTTCGGTACATGCCGGAACCAGAGTGAGATTGCCGGCCGAGGACAGTTCCGCCTGGACGGCTCTGCCATCGAGACGCAGCCGCATGCGGTCGACCCCGCTGCGGAACCAGAACAGGGCGTGCCGAGGTTGCTGGAAATGCCAGTGTATCGGCCTGGAGGATTTTCGGCGCAGCATTTCCACCCGCAAAAGAGAGGTATCCGCCGCCGAGGAAGACACCAGTTCACCCGTCACGATGCGATAGCCATCGTTGCCTTTTGCGTATTCGCTCACGCCGTCTCCTTTCATGTGTATCCACGCCCCATGCGGGCAACGTGGATTCCCCATGATATCGAAGTGTTGATGTGCGCGTAAACGCGGCCCCCGATTTCCATCGACGCTTGATCGGAAGAGCGGATGCAGGCTCAAGTCAAAAGAACAAGACAGGAGCAAGGAGAGCGTCAAGGCCCGGAATCGGTGGGAGGTGCCGCGGCCGGCCGGAAAGGAAACGCGCCGAATCTGAAGAGATCGCGCGCCAGAGGTGACCGCAAGATGTGGAAACCACAAAAAAAAG
>JAEWBA010000285.1 GCA_023391395.1 Pseudomonadota bacterium | reverse complement strand
TTTTCCGCTTTCTTCGGATCGGTGGCACCCATCAGTTCGCGGTTCTTGGCGATGGCGTTTTCACCTTCGAGCGCTTGCACCATGACCGGACCGGAAATCATGAAGTCCACCAAATCCTTGAAGAAGGGGCGCTCGCGATGCACTGCATAGAAACCTTCCGCTTCAGCGCGGGAGAGATGCACCATGCGCGCGGCCACGACCTTCAGACCGGCGTTTTCAAAGCGCGTATAGATTTGGCCGATCACGTTTTTCGCGACTGCGTCCGGCTTGATGATCGACAGGGTGCGTTCGAGTGCCATCTGTAAAAACTCCAATAAAATGAAAGGGTTAAGGGTGATATTTAGAGATTGACTAACCCTTGATTTTACCACGAAACACCTTGTACGCGGGACTGCCCGGACGGAATATTCCCGGAGGAATGGCCGAACTTAAGGACTTAGCCCTGCCTCCAAGCGCTAAACCGGCCATGGTATGCTCTTGCCGTGCATTCTCAACAATGGAGGCAATATGGACCAGAACCTGCAACGCACCTATGGCGCGACCGGCGAATCGCTGGTGGTACGCAACCGGGTATTGCGCAATACCTACTGGCTGCTGGCCCTGTCGATGGTGCCGACGATATTCGGCGCATGGCTGGGCGTGCAGTTCAATTTCAGTTTCTTCTCCGGCAGCCCCTTCATCGGACTACTGGCTTTCCTGGCCATCGCTTTCGGCTTCTTCTTTGCCATCGAAAAGACCAAGAATTCCGGCTTGGGAGTAGTCATCCTGCTGGGCTTCACCTTTTTCATGGGCTTGATGCTCTCGCGCCTGATCGGCCAGATCCTGGGCTTTTCCAATGGCGCTTCGCTCATCATGACGGCTTTTGGAGGCACCGCGGCCATTTTCGCGGTCATGGCGACGATCGCCACCGTCTCCAAGCGCGATTTCTCCGGTCTGGGCAAATGGCTGTTCGCCGGCGTGCTGGTACTGCTGGTCGCGATGGCGGCAAACATCTTCCTGCAGATCCCCGCTCTCTTCCTGGCCATTTCGGTAATCGCCATTGCCATTTTCTCGGCGTACATCCTGTACGACGTGCAGCAAATCATCAATGGCGGCGAGACCAATTACATCACGGCCACACTCAGCATTTACCTGGACCTCTATAACATCTTCGCCAATCTGCTCGCCCTGTTGGGCATTGCCGGCGGCGAGCGCGATTAAGGGAATCCCCATCAAAAAAGCCGGCTTCGCGCCGGCTTTTTTTTCGCCTCGAATCCGCTTTAGGCCAGGTCGAAAACCGCCATCGACTCGACATGTGCGGTATGCGGGAACATGTTGACCACGCCCGCCTGCTTCAACGTATAGCCGCCCTGATGCACCAGCAATCCCGCGTCGCGTGCCAGCGTTGCCGGGTTGCAGGAGACGTAGACAATACGCTTTGGCTTCAACTCAGGATGTTCCTGTCCCAGCCCGACGATGGCCTGGCATACCGCAAGCGCACCTTCGCGCGGCGGGTCGATCAGCATGCGGTCGAACTTGCCTAGAGCGACGAAATCCTCGGTGCTTGCCTCGAAGAGATTGCGGACGAAAAACCCGGTTTTTTCAGCCAGCCCATTGAGGGCCGCGTTTTCCTGGGCACGCCCCGTCAGGGTGGCGCTGCCCTCGATCCCGACCACTTCCCTTGCCTGCGTGGCGATGGGCAGTGTGAAATTGCCCAATCCGCAAAACAGATCCGCGATCCGCTCGGTCGGCTGCGCTTCAAGAAGGCGCAGGGCACGCGCGACGAGAACTCGGTTGATACGGTGATTGACCTGCGTGAAATCGGTGGGCTTGAACGGCATTCTCACGTCGAACTCGGGCAAGGCGTAATACAAGGGCGCCTCGGCCGGATAGAAGGGATATACGGTATCGGGGCCCTTCGGCTGCAGCCACCATTGAATCCCATGCTGGTCGGCAAAGGCCTTGAGCTTGTCCTCATCCTCGCTGGTCAAGGGCGCCATGTTTCGCAGCACCAGGGCAGTCGTTTCTTCTCCGACTGCCAGCTCGATCTGCGGCATGCGGTCGAAGATGGACAAGGACTCCACCAGCCGCCGCAGCGGGACCAGCATGGCGGAAACATGCGGCGGCAGGATTTCGCAAGTCTGCATGTCGGCAATGAAGGACGACTTCCGCTCATGAAAGCCGACCAGCACGCCGCCCTTCTTGGCCACATGCCGAACCGACAGGCGCGCCCGGTAGCGATAGCCCCAGGTCGGTCCATGGATCGGCCGCAACATGGTTTCGGCGCGCACCTTGGACAAGTGCCACAAATTGTCCTCCAGAACACGCTGCTTCATGGCCACCTGGGCGGCAGGTTCGAGATGCTGCATGGCGCAGCCCCCGCAGGTGCCGAAATGCACGCATTGCGGTGGCACCCGTTGCGCAGATTCACGTTGCACTTCGGTCAGCGTGGCGGCTTCCCACTTCGGCTTGCGCCGGAACGATTGAAAGCCGACGCGCTCGCCAGGCAAGGCGCCTTCGACAAAGATGACCTTGCCCGGCGTGCCATCCTCGTTTTTCAGGTGACCGATACCACGGCCTTCCATGTCGAGGGATTCGATTTCAATGAAATTGTGCTGCATAAGACGAAATAAACTGCCGGAGGGCATGGTCTCCGGCGGTGGGTAATTATGGCTGGAGGGGCGGTTGCCAGGACGCAAGATATTCCTGCCAATGCGGGCCATCGAGTGCGGCAAGCGAGGATCGAACGAGCTCCACTTCGGCCTCGTAGGCTGCCGGCGTCAACGCACCGCGCATCAACAGGAACCGGCAATAGACGAGATAGGTATTGACGACATCGGTTTCGCAATAGTCGCGAACTTCCCTCAGTCGCCCTTCTTGGTACAAGGGCCATACCTGCGCGCCGTCCACCCCGAGTTTGCCGGGAAAGCCACACAGCTTGGCAAGGTCGTCGAGCGGCGCATTGGCGCGCCCGGTATATAAGGCCAACAAGTCCATCAAGTCCAGATGCCGCGTGTGATAGCGACTCAAGTAATTGTTCCACTTGAAGTCGCGGTCGTCGTCGCCCATCTCCCAATAGCGCGACGCCGTCAGGCCATTGATCATGGCGCGGTAATGCAGGACGGGCAGATCGAAGCCGCCGCCATTCCAGGACACCAGTTGAGGAGTGTACTTGTCGATAATGCGGAAGAAGTCATGGATCAGCTTCGGCTCCTGATCATCCAGGCCTCCAAGCGACTTCACGCGGAAGCCGTCGTCGTCACGAAACGCGCAGGAGATTGCCGCAATTTTGTGCAAATGGTGCGGCAGGAAATCCGAACCGGTCTTCTCGCGCCGCGCCGCGAAGGCGGCCTCCGCCACATCGGCATCCGACATGGCGGCCGGATAGCCGTTCAACGCGCGCAGGCCGCGCACGTCGGGAATCGTCTCGAGATCGAATACCAGGACAGGAATCACAGCAGCGCGTCCTTGCCGACACCGCGGGCAGTCAGGGCGCGCTTGAGTTTGACCAGGGCTTCCTGCTGAATCTGGCGAACGCGCTCGCGCGTCACGCTCATTTCGGCCGCCAGCTCTTCCAGAGTGGCCGGATCGTCGTTGTCGAGGCCGAAACGGCGCACGATCACGATGCGCTGCTTGTCGGGCAGTTTCTTGAGCCAGTCGCGCACCAGTACGGTCATTTCATGATGCTCGGCGCGCGAATCCGGCGCGTCCGCGGTATCGCCGGGCAGCATATCCATCAGGCTCGCCTGCGGATCGTTGTCGAGCGGCGCATCGAGCGAAGTGGCATGTTCGGAAAGGGCCAGGATGTCCTGTACATCCTCGACCGGCCGGTCCACCAGGTGGGCGATATCGTCCGCCGTGGCATCCTTGCCATCGCGATGCTGCGCCTCGAGATGATATTTGGCACGCAGGATCTGGTTCAGTTCGCGCACCATGTGCACCGGCAGGCGCACCGTGCGCGCCTGGTTCATGATCGCCCGCTCTATGCTCTGCCGTATCCACCAGGTCGCATAGGTCGAAAAGCGGAAACCGCGCTCGGGCTCGAACTTGTCGATGGCCCGCATCAGACCGAGGTTGCCCTCTTCGATCAGGTCGAGCAGCACCACGCCGCGATTGATGTAATGCTTGGCGATCGACACCACCAGTCTCAGGTTGTGTTCGATCATTTTCTGGCGCGCCTCAAAGTTGCCCTGTTTGGCGAGGGTCGCGTAATGCACTTCCTCCGCCACCGTGAGCAATGGCCGCGCGCCGATCTGATTCAGGTAATGCTGTGTCGTATCGGTGGAGAGTTCCGCCGCCAGCACAGTCTTCAATTCATCGACCGGATCGGCAACCGCCGCCACCTCGCCTTCGGCGCTTTCGGCCACCTCCTCGCCCTCGGCTAGCGCCACGTCGTGCTCATCCTCCGCATGGAGGGGCAGATCCTCCGCCATGCCGTCGGCAGCGGCGTCATCATCGAGCGGTTCGCGGCGATTGCGGGTCATTGCGAGCCTTTAGCGAGGAGGTAGATATCGTGCAGGGTCGACGGGCTTGCCCTGATGCCGGATTTCGAAATGCAGCTTGACCGAATCCGTATCGGAATTGCCCATCTCGGCGATTTTTTGACCTTTGGTAACCGTTTGATCTTCCTTCACGAAGATCGTTTTGTTGTGCGCATAGGCGGACAACAAATTGTTTGTGTGTTTTACGATGACCAGGTTCCCATAGCCCCGGATTCCGCTGCCTGCGTACAAGACCTTGCCCGCGCCGGCGGCAACCACGGGCTGGCCGAGTTTGCCGGCAATGTCGATACCCTTCTTGCTTGGGCTAAAGTTGGATACGACTTTGCCTTCGGCAGGCCATACCCAGGAAACCCCTTCGTCATCGGGCGCGGCCCCATTGTCGGGAGCCTTCTCGGCGGATTTACTTTCCGTCGGCTTGGCCGGCTCGGATTTCGGAGCAGGCGCCGGCGCCGCTGCCGTTCCGGTCTCCGATTTTTGCATTTCCGCCAGTGTCGCATCCGAATACGGCCGCTTTTCGCCGCGCGGGCCGGTCTTGTTCGTTGTAGCCGGCGCAGCGGGCGGCGGCTGCGTCTGCGGGCGCGTCTCGATGCCGGAGCCGGCCGTCACGCTGCCGGGTTGCGCAGTGCCTTCCGGCGGCAGCACGCGCAACACCTGGTCCACCTTGATGTCGTTGGGATCCGCAAGGCCGTTCCAGGCAACCAGATCGCGGTAATTCTGTCCGAACTCCAGTGCAATCTGCAGCAGCGTATCGCCCCTCTTGACGGTGTAATAGCCGCGCGCATCGGCCGCGCGCGGGGTCTTGGGCGTCTCGGCCGTCTTGATGCCGGTCGTGCGGTCCACCACCGGAGCGGACGAGCGCGTGGTGCCGCAAGCTGCGACGACAAAGGGCAATATTGCAGTGAATACCAAACGTGCTATTTTCATTCTCAACCATTCAAATGTCGGGCGCCTGCGCGTGCGACTTGCGCGGCGGCGACACGTCGTCATGCCAAACCGGGCCGCAGGGGAACGAAGTGGCACGCCTCGAGGGCGACATTCTTCCACTCAAATTTGCCGACACGCTCGATCAATTGCAGCACTTGGTGACGTCCTCCTACCGGAGCCACCAGCCGGCCGCCTATGCTCATCTGCTCCAGGAGAGTCTGCGGCACCTCCAGCCCCGCTGCCGCCAGAATGATACCGTCGAATGGCGCCGCCTGCGGCAGGCCAAGCATACCATCTCCATAATGCAAGCGGATATTGGGAATGCGCAGCGGACGCAAGTTGGCTTTCGCCAGTTCGTGCAGAGGCTTGATGCGTTCGATCGAGTAGACTTCGTCGGCCACCAGGGACAGGACTGCCGCCTGGTAGCCGCAGCCGGTGCCGATCTCCAGCACTTTGCTCAGCTTGCCGCCGGCGCCATTGGCGCGCAGGACTTCGATCATGCGGGCGACGATGTAGGGCTGCGAAATCGTTTGATGGTGGCCGATGGGCAGGGCCGAATCGATATAGGCTTGGCTCGCCAGCGCCGGTTGCACGAACAAATGGCGCGGGACGGTCGCCATCGCCGTCAACACCTTTTCATCCCTGACACCTTGCTTGGCGATGCGCCCCGCCATTGCCGCACGCACCGCGTCAGAGACCAATGGCGTGGCGCGCGGCACCGACGCAGCAGGCAAGGCCGCCGCAGGAGGCTGGCGCTGCGTGAGGGGCGCTACACGGGCGACAGGTGCCGGCTTGAGGACCTGATGTTGCGCGGCGTTCCGGGTCGCGGTTTGCGGCGTGGCGATCTTGGCCGAGTTCGCGGAAGGCAGTTGGCTGGCGCGCTGGGGCTTGTCGACAATGTCCGACAGCGGCAGCGGGAAGCGCCTGTCTTTTCCCGTCATGCCAAGCCTTTCCGGAGAACCTCCAGTTGCGCCGTGTGCGTCAGGTCGAACCGCAAAGGCGTGACCGATACGTAGCCGTGTGCCACCGCGTGAAAGTCCGTGCCTTCGGCGGCATCCTTTTCCTTGCCGGACGGACCGATCCAGAAAATCTCCCGCCCATGCGGATCCTGCGTGCGGATCACCGGCTCGGACTGATGGCGCTTGCCAAGGCGGGTGGCAAGGATGCCCTTGATCTGGTCCTTCGGCAAATTGGGAATGTTCACATTGAGCAGGTAAGGCTTGGGCAGCATGTCGAAGCCGCGCTCCACGATTTCCCTTGCCACCTCGGCCGCCGCATCCAGATGCGCCCAGCCTTTCTCCACCTGGGAAAAGGCGATGGCCGGTACGCCGAACAGGAATCCTTCGGTTGCCGCTGCGACCGTTCCGGAATACAGCGTGTCGTCACCCATGTTCTGCCCTTGGTTGATTCCGGAAACGACTAGGTCCGGCTTGAATGCCAAGCCGCCGGTCAAGGCCACGTGGACGCAATCGGAAGGGGTGCCATTGACGAAGTAAAAGCCATTCTCGGCACGGTAGACCGAGAGCGGACGGTCCAGGGTGAGCGAGTTGGAACTGCCGGAACGATTGCTGTCGGTGGCGACCACGACGACTTCGGCAATCGGGGTCAAGGCCTTGGCCAGCGCAATGATGCCGGGCGCCAGATAGCCGTCGTCATTACTGACAAGAATTTTCATGGGTCGATTTTAACTGATGCCAATGCGCGCCTTCTGTCGGGATTGACATTGTGCGGCACGCGAATAAAATAAAACGATCGTTCACTTTTTAAAACCAAAGGAGACAAGATGAAAGCCGTCCTCTGCAAATCGTGGGGCCCACCCGACAGCCTGGTTGTGGAGGACTTGCCGGATGTGATTCCGGGTCCCGGCCAGATTGCCGTGGATGTCCAGGCCGCCGGCGTCAATTTTCCCGACGTCCTGGTCATCCAAAACAAATATCAATTCAAGCCGGAACTCCCCTTCTCGCCCGGCAGCGAACTGGCCGGCATTGTGCGCGCCGTCGGCGACGGCGTCACGCGCTTCAAGGTTGGCGACAAGGTTCTTGCCTTCGTCAATCACGGTGCCTTTGCGCAGCAGATTGTGATACCCGCGCAGCTCGCAATGCCGATGCCGCCCGGCCTGGATTTCGATACCGCCGCAGCCGTGACGCTGACCTACGGCACTTCGCATCACGCCATCGTCGACCGTGCCGGCTTGAAGGCGGGTGAAACCATGCTGGTGCTGGGAGCGGCCGGCGGCGTCGGCCTGGCGGCCATTGAAATCGGCAAAGCCCTGGGTGCACGTGTCATCGCCGCCGCCTCCACCGAGGAAAAGCTCGCGGTGTGCAAGGAACACGGGGCCGACGCCACCATCAACTACAGCACCGAGGACTTGCGCGAGGCGATCAAGGCCGCAACCGATGGCAAGGGTCCGGATGTCA
>JAEWBA010000264.1 GCA_023391395.1 Pseudomonadota bacterium | reverse complement strand
CGTCGGCGTTTCCAGCCCCAGCATCTGGCGCAGCAGCGTGGTCTTGCCCGAGCCCGAGCCGCCCACCAGCGCCACGATTTCGCCCTGGCGCACTTCCATGTCGAGGTCCTGGTGTACCACGAACTGGCCGAACTGCGTCCACAGGTTCCTTATCTGAATGACGGGCGTGGTAGCGGAAGCTTCGTGCATCAGTAAAACCCCACGCCCTTGAAGATCACGGCAAACACTGCATCCGCCAGGATCACCGCCGTGATCGCCGTCACCACCGACAAGGTCGTTCCCTGGCCCAGGCTTTCGGTATTGGGCTGAATGCGCATGCCGAAATGGCAGGCCACGAGTGCGATCAGGCAGCCGAAGACGACACCCTTGCCCAGGCCGATCCAGTAATTCGCCAGCGGCACTGCCGAGGGCAATTGCTGAAGAAAGTAGCGCGCGGACAGGCCGAGCTCCCATTGTCCGGCCACCATGCCGCCGGCCAGGGCGATCGCGTCGGTCCACACTACCAGCAGCGGCATCGAAATCGCCAGCGCCACCACCTTGGGCAGGATGAGGCGGAAGCCGTGCGGCATGCCCATCACCAGCATGGCGTCCAGTTCCTCGGTGACGCGCATGACGCCCAGTTGCGCGGTGATCGAGGAACCCGAGCGGCCCGCCACCAGGATCGCCGCCAAAAGCGGCCCCAATTCGCGGACGATGCTCATGCCGAGGATGTTCACCAGATAGATATCGGCCCCGAAAGTCTGCAGTTGCTGTGCCGACAGATAGGACAGCACCACGCCGATCAAAAATCCCACCAGCGCCGTGATTCCGAGGGCCTGGTAACCGATGTGATAGATGTTGGCCGAGATTTCCTTCCACGGCCCGCGCTGCGGGCGCCGGGTCAATCGCCCCAGATCGAGCGCCAGCTGGCCCAGCAGAGCCACGAAACCGAGCATGTGGCTCGACACATTCGCCACCAGGCGATGCAAGCCTTCCAGCGACAACCACGAGCGGCCGGGCTTTTGCGGCAGGGACAGGGTGCCGCCTTCCTGCAGGCGCCGGAAAAAATCCTCATGATGCGGTGCCAGCCGCAGTTGTGCCGGCAAGCTGCGGCCCCAGGCATTCCAGAACCATTGCGCGCCGATGTGGTCGAGCGAGGTGATCTGCGACAAGTCCCAACTTGCGATGCCGCCGGGGATTTGCCGCAGACTTGCCTGAAGCTGGGCCATCGCGCCCGGACGCGCCAGCGCCTGCACCTGCCATGAACCCAGGGCGCGCACCGTGCTCTGTTTGCCGCCGTCGATCTGGAGAGCCGGCAATTGTGGATTTTGCATGCCGGAAGTTTAAGGGAGAACGCTCGGGACGTCATCCGACGAGCGCAAACCAAGAGCTCGATCCACGGCGCTGCATAGGGGAGCGCAGGGGGATGGAGCCAGGTGGGGGAATGCCAGCGATCTCGAGCTGCCTGGGTCGAAAGCCTGCCTTCCATTCAACGCCGGACACGCGCGTTACGAAGCAGCAAGCGTGCCGTTACAATGCAGGCCATGATTTCCCTTGACCGCCTCTTTGTCGCCCGCGCACCTTACTGCCCATGACTTCGCGATACTCCACCGCCAGGATAGCCTCCTTCTGTCGCGGCGCCGCGCAGGAGGTGAGCTTGCAAGCCGTGGCGGAAACTGGCTCCACCAATGCCGACCTGCTCGCCGCGCTCGGCACGCTGGATGCGCCTACGCTTCTGGTCGCCGAGCGCCAGACCGCCGGACGCGGGCGTGCCGGCCGCAGCTGGCACTCGGCACCGGGCGCTTCGCTGACCTTTTCCCTGGCCTGGCGCTTCGCCCGCCCGATGCATGCCCTGGGCGGCCTGCCGCTTGCGGTCGGCGTGGCGATTGCCGAAGCCCTGGCCATGTTCGAGCTGGAAGTGCGCCTGAAATGGCCCAACGATGTGCTGCACCAGGGCAGGAAGCTGGCCGGCATCCTGATCGAAACCGCGCTTCCCGCGCAAGGCTCGGGCAGCTGGGCGGTGATCGGCATCGGCCTCAATATGGCGGTGCCGCCGGACATGGCTGCCGACATCGGCCGCCCGGTCGCAAGCGTGCCCTGGCTGATCGAACTTGACCAGGATCTGCTGTTGGCGAGCCTCCTGAATGCGCTGACCGAGACGCTGGCGCAAT
This sequence comes from Pseudomonadota bacterium, assembly GCA_023391395.1. GTDB lineage: Bacteria > Pseudomonadota > Gammaproteobacteria > Burkholderiales > Burkholderiaceae_D > Noviherbaspirillum. The sequence continues at coordinate 624 of JAEWBA010000264.1, read as the reverse complement.
TTGAGCGGCACGGCTTTGCCGCCTTCGTGCAGCGCTGGGGTGCACTGCACGCTTATGCGGGGCAGGAAGTGAAGATCATCGATAACGGGCAGGTGCTGCATGAAGGCATCGCCGTCGGCGTCGACGAAGGAGGGCGCTTCCTGCTCGACACTGCGAACGGGCGCGTCGCCATCGTGGCAGGCGACGTCTCGCTGCGCCCGAGGGAGGGCTGAATGCTGCTGCTCGTCGATGCCGGCAATACCTTCGTCAAATGGGCGCTGGTGCCGCGCGCGCAATTGGGCGACCGGGGCGCGCTCGGCAAGTGGGCCGCCAGCGGATCGGTCGAACGCGCGCAGGTGGCGCAACTGGCCGAAGTCTGGCGCGAGCACAAAATCGCGCGCGTGCTGCTGTCCAATGTCGCCGGCGCCGGCATGCGCGAAGAGCTCGAACGCACTGTGCTCGGCGCATGCGGCATCGCCCCGGTGCCGCTCGAATGGTTCGCTTCCGTGCCGGAGGCGGCAGGCGTGCGCAATGCTTATCGCAATCCGGCGCAGTTGGGCTGTGACCGCTTTGCCTCGGCCATCGGTGCGCGCGCGCTCTTTCCGGACCAGGCCATGATCGTGGCCACCTGCGGCACTGCCACCA
>JAEWBA010000242.1 GCA_023391395.1 Pseudomonadota bacterium | reverse complement strand
GTGCCGTGTTCGCGCGGCGGCGTTTCCACGGCCGGCAGATCCTGCACGTCATTGGGCAGGATGATGCAGGTCACGGTACGCTGGTCGCGGGCGATGCGCATGGCGCGGTCGATCACGTGCCGCATCTGTTCTGGAACGGAAACCATGTGCACGAATTCGTGCGCCACATCCTTGAACAGTGCCATGAGATCGATTTCTTGCTGGTAGTCGCCACCCAGGGCGGAGCGCTTTTGCTGGCCGACGATCGCCAGCACCGGCTGGTGGTCCATCTTGGCGTCGTACAAGCCGTTGAGCAGGTGAATCGCGCCGGGACCGGAAGTGGCCAGGCACACGCCGACTTCGCCGGTGAACTTGGCATGCGCGCAGGCCATGAAGGCGGCCAGCTCCTCGTGGCGCGCCTGTACGAACTGCATGCCTTTGCCGAGGCGCCCTAAGGCACCCATCACGCCATTGATGCCGTCGCCGGGGTAACCGTAGATGCGGCGCACGCCCCATTCGGACAGCCGTTGCAAAAGGAAGTCGCTTACTGTCGCAGCCATCCCATTCTCCTCGTCCAGTCCACCAAAGACGAAAACGGACGCAAGTCCCATGCCACACGGGTAAGGCGGCAAAGGGCGCCACGTGGGGTACGCCACCAAAGATCTGCGGCGGACAGTAAAAGCTGTATAGGGGAAAGCGGCAACGAACGTCACGCCGGATATCCGCGGCAGGTCGCGGGAAAAAGGCCCTCCTATGACATCCATCAGCCGGTGGCCGATTTTCTTCTCTTACACTGGTTGCCAACGCTGAACATGTTTCCTACCGGTTTGCCCGCGGTCATGGCATGGGTTTGTACGTCTTTATGACCTGCATCATTCGCCGCTGCCGGCCCGCCGATACGATAGCCCAATGATACGACTCGCCTTCATCACCAACGAGCCTCCACCTTACCGACTGCCGGTGTTCCGCCGGGTCAGCCGCGTGCCCGGCATTGCCTTCCAGGTCATCTTCTGCACGCGTCGCGAGCCGAACCGGCACTGGAACCTGCCGCCGCCGGATTTCGGCCACGTCTTCCTGCGCGAGCGCGTCAGCACGGTCAAAGGCCGCTATATCCACAACAATCCCGACGTGCTTCCGGCCCTGAAACGATTTGCGCCCGATGTAGTCATCACCGACCAGTTCAATCCCACGCACCTCTACGCTTTCCTCTACGCCTGGACCAAGGGCCTGATCCACATACCGATGACCGACGGAACCTTGCTTTCCGAGCAGGCCCTGAGCGCGGTGCATCGGGCGGTGCGACGCCTCGTCTACCGCCGTTCGCACGCTTTCATTTCGGCCAGCATGGGCGGGCAAAAGCTGTATGAGAGCTACGGGATTTCACCAGAACGCTGCTTCAAGTCCTATCTGTGCATCGACAACGAGGCCTATTTCCGCACGCCGGCTCCGGACGATCCGCCCTACGATTTCATCTTCTGCGCGCGCATGGTGCCGGAAAAGGGGCCGTTGTTCGCCTTGACCGTGGCGCAAGAAACGGCGCGGCGTCTGGGGCGCAAGCTGCGCATCCTTTTCGTCGGCTCGGGCAGCGAGGAAGAGCGCGTCAAGGCAGCCGCCACCGAACAGCGCAATCTGGTCGAGGCGGAATTCCACGGCTTCGCCCAGCAGCACGAGCTGCCCGCCTTGTATCGTTCGGCGCGCGTGTTCCTGTTCCCGACGCACGCCGACGTCTGGGGCGTGGTGGCCAATGAGGCCTGCGCCGCGGGCTTGCCGGTGATCGTCACGCCCCATGCAGGCGTGGCCGGCGAACTGGTGCTGGAAGGCGACAACGGTTTCATCCGCGAACTGGAAGTCAGCCAGTGGGCCGAATGCGCCGCTACGCTTCTGACGCGGCACGAATTGCGAAACCGCTTCGGACAGCGCAGCCTGGCCTTGGTGCGCGAGTACAGTTTCGACAATGCCGCCAACGGTGTGCTTGACGCCTGCCGCTTCGCGCTCGAAACGCGCGACTCCGTCAAGATCAGCAAACCGGTGTGAAACATGAATTATCCGACTGACAGCATTGCGACATTTCGCTCCGACATGGCATTGGCATGGAGGAAGCGATGATGGGACCGGTGTTCACATGCTCCATCGATGACGGCCATCCGCTCGATATGAGGGTGGCCGAGATGCTGGATCGGCATGGCTTGAGCGGCACCTTCTTCATTCCGATCAAGAACCGCGAAGGTTTCAATGTCCTCACCGATCCGCAGATTCGCGAGCTGGGCCGGCATTTCGAAGTCGGGTCGCACACCTTCGATCACTGCTACCTGAAGCATATCGACATCTGGGAAGCCTACCGCCAGATCGCCAACGGCAAGGCCGTGCTGGAGAACCTGCTCGGCACCGGTGTCGCCGGCTTCTGCTATCCGGGCGGACGGTACAGCCGCCGCGATGTCGAACTGGTGCGCGCCTGCGGCTTCACCTATGCCCGCACCACCATGAATCTGTGCTACGACGCCGGCAACAAGCCTTACGAGATGCCGACTACCGTGCAGTTTTTCCCGCACGACCGCGGTGTCTACCTGCGCAACTTCGCCAGCGCCGGCCACTGGTTCAAGCGCCTGGACGGCTTGATGCTGGCCAGCCGCCACGGCGACTGGATCGCGCGCCTGTATGCGATGTTCGATCATGCCTGCGAAAAAGGGGGAGCATTCCACCTGTGGGGGCACTCCAAGCAGATCGACGAGCTGAATGCCTGGAACGAACTCGATGCCTTCTTCTCTCACGTAGCGGCCTGCATTCCGATTGGGGGCCGCCTTACCAACGAGCAGCTTGCTGCTCGTACCTTTCTAGCTCCGGCGGCCTTGCCGGCGGGGTCCCTCTGAACAGTTTCACGCACCCCGCGGGGCGCATGACACACCCTGGAGAGTCAAATGGATCAGACACAAATCGCCGTCGTGGTCGGCAGCCTGCGCAAGGATTCCTTCAACCGCCACCTCGCCAATGCATTGATCAAGCTGGGTCCGCCGGAATTCTTGTTCAAGCAAGTGGAGATCGGCGACCTGCCGCTTTACAACCAGGATGACGACAGCCATCCGGCCGAATCTGTCAAGCGGCTGAAAGGCGAAATCTCGGCCGCGCAAGGCGTGCTCTTCGTCACGCCCGAATACAATCGCTCGGTTCCCGGCGTGCTCAAGAATGCCATCGATCACGCCTCGCGCCCTTACGGCCAAA
>JAEWBA010000174.1 GCA_023391395.1 Pseudomonadota bacterium | reverse complement strand
GACAATGTCGTAGCTGAGCCGCTCTTCCAGGTCGATATCGACATTCGGATGCCGGGCCATGAAGGTGGCGAGCGCTTCGGGAAGAAACTCGCTGATGGCCGCCGTGTTGGCGAGCAGGCGAATGTGTCCCTTCATGCCGTGGGTGTACTCAGCCAGCTCGCCGCGCATTCTGTCCATTTGCTGCAGCACGAGGCGCGCGTGATGCACCAGGGATTGACCCACCGGCGTTGGATGGACTCCGCGCCGGCCGCGTACCAGAAGCGGCATTCCCAGCACCTCTTCCATGCTCCGCACGCGCGCACTCGCGGATGCGAGCGCGAGGTGAGCGCGAGGTGAGCGCGCTCGGCGCCGCCGGTAATGCTGCCGGCCTCGACGATATGCAAAAACAACTGCATGTCTGTAAGGTCAAAGCGCAACACGATCCATTTCTCCAAGTGCGAGTGAGCCTGCGGCGCGGACTAAGGCTGCCTAAGTTTAATCCACATTTTCAGGCCTGAGCCGCCGAGGCAGAATCGGGGCATGGAAGCCTTTTCTCACCTCCTCTCCGCCGATACCTTGCCGTTCCTGCTCGCCGTAACAGCCACCTTCCTGGTGGCGGGTTTGGTAAAGGGCGTAGTCGGACTGGGGTTGCCGACCGTCGCAGTGGGTTTGCTCGGGCTGGCCATGGCGCCGGCGGAAGCGGCAAGCCTCTTGATCGTGCCTTCGGCTGTGACGAATGTATGGCAGCTGGCCGCCGGCCCGAGCTTCTGGCCATTGCTGCGCCGCCTAGGGCCGATGCTGCTTGGAATCTGTATCGGCACCTTGGCATCCGGTTTGATATTGCCGCGTGAGTTCACGGCTCATGCCACTACGGCCCTCGGCGTAGCGCTGGTGCTATACGCAGTCATCGGGCTTGCTGCCATGCGTGTGGCGGTTCCGGCGCGTATGGAGGCGTGGCTCTCGCCTGTGATCGGCGCCGCGACCGGACTGGTGACATCGGCGACCGGCGTGTTCGTGATTCCGGCGGTGCCCTATCTGCAAGGGCTCGGGCTCGATAAGGAAGACCTGGTGCAGGCGCTTGGCCTGTCGTTCACGGTCTCCACTTTTTCATTGGCGGCGAGTCTGGCTCTCGAGGGCAGCTTCCAGCCGGCGGTTGCGGCTACGTCTTTCTATGCGCTGATTCCCGCTCTCGTCGGCATGTTCCTCGGACAATGGATCCGCTTGCGCATTCGTCCGGAAGTATTCCGGAAGATTTTCTTCGTGGGACTGCTGGCCTTGGGCGCGCATTTGGCGCTACGGTCGCTCATGTCGTGAGCGCTGTGCGTAATCTCCTGCGTGCCTTCCGAAGCTTGAGGAGCGGCGGAGCTGGCAAGCGGTGAATGCAAGCGAAGACCTGCCGGTCTTTTTGACAGGCTGCTCACGGTCTGTTTCTGCGGGTCGGTCGAAGTCCTCAAATGTCTGCTCCTACGTGACACCCGAAACTAAGGTAAAGAAAGGCGCTACCGGAACCAGACATCCAATTAATCCCTAAGCTTTCGGGGCGGCCGCACCCAGGACCAAATCCGGCAGCTCAAGCAGGACTTCTTCCGGCACAGACATTTCTTCCGTGTCCGTGCGGTAGCTGCCACCTTCGATGACGGCGAAGCGGTCGCCGTCATTCAAGGCCACCAGGCCGTGATGCCAGCACATGCGATGCAGGCTGATTGCCTGCCCAGGCATGCTCAAGAAGGCCTGCATGCCTTCCCATTCCGGCTGCGCCGCGCCGGGCGCCACTACGACGATGAAACGCTGACCGTTGAGCGGTATGAAAACCTGGCTTGCGCGATGGTGCCGCTCAAGCCGTGCCAAGCGTAGCGGAAACCTGCGCGCCGAGGCGACGTAAAGATGGATCCTGGGAGCACCATCCGCGGGATGGGCGCAGAGGTCAAGGCTGGCGAGGTCGGCATAGCGAGCCGTAGTGCCGTCGTTGATGAACTCGGGTGTTCTGCCTTGGGCATCAATGACAGCGCCGAAGGGCGCAAACGCTGTGGCACTCAGTTCCTGGCACGACAGGGAGCGCATCAGAAGTTCAGCCCCAGCCACTGCTTTACCTGCTCATGCAGGTCGCCCTCGAAGTCCTTTCGCTCGCCCGCGGCGGTGATGCGGCCAAGGCTGAGCACATGCACCCGATCCGACATCTTGACCACGCGTCTGACGTTATGATCAATGAGCAATATGCCCATTCCCTCCTGCGCGAATCGCTCTATCCAGGTGAATACGCCTTCGGCAAGGAGAGGCGACAGGCCGATGCTGGGCTCGTCGATCAGGCACAGCTTGGGCTGCTGGAGCCATGCCTTCGCAAATTCGACCTGCTTTTGCTGGCCCCCCGAGAGATCGCCGGCCTGCGCGCGCCGCTTCTCGCGCACCGTCGGAAAGGCTTCCAGTGCCTCCTCGTAGCGCTGCTTGAGCACCGCGCCATACTGCCGCGACCGCCCTTGCAGCGGCAGCAGCAGGTTTTCTTCGACAGTCAGGTACGGGAACAGGCTGGACTCCTGCGGTATGCAGCAGATGCCGTGGTCGATCAGCTTGTGGGGCGACAGGCCGCTGATGTCCTGATCGCGGAAACGGACGCTCCCTTCCTTCGGCGTCAGAAACCCGCAGATGGTTTTGACGACCGTCGACTTGCCGGCGCCGTTGAGCCCGATCAGGCCGCTCACTTCGCCGGCATGCACGGCGAGCGAAACATCGCGCAGCACGTCGATGTCCTGTGCATAGCCTGCGGTCACATGCTCCAGGGAGAGCAATAGTTCAGGCATGGCTAGGGCTCCCGAGGTAGGCTTCGATGACAGGCGCGCTTTCCAGCACGGCGCGGGTCGGCCCTTCCGCAATCACGCGGCCCAGGTTCATGCACACCGTCCGCTGGCACAGTTCGACGATGATCGGCATGTCATGGCTTACCAGGATAAAGGTCTGGCCTTGCGCATGGCGGCGGCGGATGAAACTTGCCATCGTTTCCCGCATGACAGGGTGCACGGCGGCAAAAGGCTCGTCCAGCAGCGCAATGCGCGGCGGCTGGATGAAACACATGCCGAACTCGAGCAGCTTGCGCTGCCCGCCCGACAGCGAACCGGCGTCGAGGTATTGCACCGGCGTCAAGGTCAGCTCTTCCAGCAGTGACCTTCCCTGGTCAGCCGATTCCTGCTCCGACAGCCCCATGGCCATACCGGCCACCAGCAGATTGTCGAAACAGGAAATACGGGGAAAGACGCGGGTCATCTGGAACATGCGCAGCAAGCCGCGGTGCGCCAGCTGTACCGTCGACAGGCGCGTCACGTTCTCGTCGGCGAACCAGATTTCGCCGGCATCGGGCGCCAGAAAGCCGGACAGCATGTTGAGGACGGTGGTCTTGCCCGATCCGTTGGGGCCGACCAGGCCGAGTATTTCACCGGCCTCCACCGACAGGTCCACCCGGTCGGCCGCGGCTACGCCGCCGAAGTGCTTGCACAGGCCTACTGTCTTGAGCAGCGTCATGGCAAGTCTCCAGCCGGCTTTTCAGGCGCTTGCGAGGCCGGCTTGTGGCTGCGTGGCTGTCGGGAAGTTGCCAGGCCCCACAGTCCGGTGCGGAGGAAACGGGCGAAGATGATCACTGCGAAAGCGAATACGATCATCTGGATGTTTCCGAAATCGCGCAGCCATTCTGAAGCGAGATACACCAGCAGCGCTCCGATGAGAGGCCCGGTGAGGGTTCCGATGCCGCCAATGACGACCATGGAGATCACCAGGCCGGTCTGCAGCAGCAAGCCCAGTTCCGGGCTCACCAACTGGCTGAAAGTGCCATACAGGGAGCCGGCGAAGCCGCAGATGGCGCAGGATAGCGCGAAGGCCAGGGTCTTGTAGCGGACGACATCGATGCCGCGGGTTTCCGCGCCGATTTCATCATCGCGGATGGCAAGCCAGAAGCGGCCGGTACGGCCGCGCATCAGGACATACAAGCCGAGCACCGTCAGGAACAGCACCCCCAGGAAAAGATAGTAATAACCGAGGCGGCTATCCATCAGGGTCGGCACGTTCAGCCCCTGGTCACCGCGCGTGAACTCATGCGAGTTGCCGATCACCACGCGCGCGATTTCGGCAAAGGACAAGGTGGTCAGCGCCAGGTAGGGCCCTTTCAGGCGCAATACGATGCGGCCCAGCGCCCAGCCGATGGCGGCCGTAGCCACGATGGCGGCCGGCATGCCAAGGGCGAGCGGCACTTTCCAGTGATAGTTGAGCAGTGCCGTGGTATAGGCGCCCAGCATGGCGAAAGCGGCCGGCGCCAGCGAGAACTGGCCGGTAAAGCCTGCCAGCAGGTTCCACCCGAGCGACAGCAGGGCGAAATACATGCTCACGATCAGGATGCCTTGGGTGTAGGCGTTGGTCACGGCCAGCGGCGCCAGGGCGAGCAGGAACAGGACTACCAGTGCGGCGCGAAAGTCGGTGCGCAGGCGGGTAGACCAGAGGTTGCGTATCGTGCTCATACCGTGCGCCCCTTCTCGCCGAACAATCCCTGCGGTCTGAACAGCAGCACCAGAATCAGTATCAGCAGGCCGAAGGCGTCCCGATAGTCATACGTCACATATACCGCGAAAAACGATTCGAGTACGCCAAGCAGGAGCGCGGCCG
>JAEWBA010000126.1 GCA_023391395.1 Pseudomonadota bacterium | reverse complement strand
GTCTTCCGGTGCGAGTTCATCCACGTATTCGAGCTTGTACGCCAAGCCCGAGCAGCCGGTGGTGCGCACGCCGAAACGCAATCCAATGCCCTTGCCGCGCCGTTCAAGGTAACGGTTGATATGCTTTGCCGCTTTTTCAGTCAGTGTAATCGCCATCTCTTGTCCGCTCCTCTCCGTGAGGGGAGGAAAAATCGCTAAGCCGCTTCCTTCGATTCCGCGCCGTGCTTGGCCTTGTAGTCCTGCACCGCGGCCTTGATCGCATCTTCCGCGAGAATCGAGCAGTGGATCTTCACCGGCGGCAAGGCCAGCTCTTCCGCAATCTGGGTGTTCTTGATCGACAGTGCCTGATCCAGCGTCTTGCCCTTGACCCATTCGGTCACCAGCGACGAAGAGGCGATGGCGGAGCCGCAACCGTAGGTCTTGAACTTCGCATCTTCGATCACGCCATCGGCGCCCACCTTGATCTGCAGCTTCATCACGTCGCCACAGGCGGGTGCGCCCACCATGCCGGTGCCTACCGTCTCATCACCCTTCTCGAATGCGCCGACATTGCGCGGGTTTTCGTAATGGTCGAGTACTTTTTCCGAGTAAGACATATCTTTCTCCTATTCATTTCCGGGAAAGAGCCGTGACAATCACCGCCCTTTACCCATGCAATCAATGTGCCGCCCACTGGATCGTGCTGAGATCGATCCCTTCCTTGTGCATATCCCAAAGCGGCGACAATTCGCGCAGCTTGGCCACCTTTTCCTTGATCAGCTTCACCGTGAAGTCAATGTCTTCCTCGGTGGTAAAGCGGCCGATGGTGAAGCGGATCGAGCTGTGCGCCAATTCGTCGCTGCGCCCCAGCGCCCTCAATACATAAGATGGTTCCAGACTGGCCGAAGTACAAGCCGAACCGGACGACACGGCGATATCCTTGATCGCCATGATCAGCGATTCGCCCTCGACGTAGTTGAAGCTGACGTTCAGGTTGTGCGGTACGCGGTGTTCCATGTCGCCATTGACATAGACTTCCTCGATCTCGGTCAGCCCCTTGGCAAGGCGGTCGCGCAAGCCCTTGATGCGGACGACTTCCGTGTCCATTTCTTCCTTGGCGATGCGGAAAGCTTCGCCCATGCCGACGATCTGGTGCGTGGGCAAGGTGCCGGAACGCAGACCGCGCTCGTGACCGCCGCCATGCATCTGCGCTTCGATGCGCACGCGCGGCTTGCGGCGCACATATAAGGCGCCAACGCCCTTCGGGCCATAGGTCTTGTGGGCGGTGAAAGTCATCAGATCGACCTTCCACTTCTCCAGATCGATATGCACCTTGCCGGTAGCCTGCGCCGCATCGCAATGGAAGATGATGCCCTTGGAGCGGCACAGCTCGCCGATTTCCGGGATCGGCTGGATGACGCCGATCTCGTTGTTGACCAGCATTACCGAGACCAGAATGGTGTCCGGCCGCAGCGCCGCTTCCAGTTGCTCCAGGGTGATCAGGCCATTGTCCTGCGGCTGCAGGTAAGTGGCCTCGAAGCCCTGGCGCTCCAGTTCGCGCACGGTATCCAGGACCGCCTTGTGCTCGGTCTTGACGGTGACGATGTGCTTGCCCTTGGTCTTGTAGAACTGGGCAGCGCCCTTGATCGCCAGATTGTTGCTCTCCGTGGCACCGGAGGTCCAGATGATTTCGCGCGGGTCGGCATTGATCAGAGCGGCGACGTGGGCACGCGCCTCCTCGACCGCCTTTTCGGCTTCCCAGCCATACATGTGGCTGCGCGAGGCCGGGTTGCCGAACTGCTCGCGCAGGTACGGGATCATCTTGTCCGCCACGCGCGGATCGATCGGCGTAGTGGCGGAATAGTCCATGTAAATCGGAAAATGCGGCGCCTTGATGGTGTCGATCAGGCTCTTTTCCAGGGGGGCATTCATTTCAAAGCACTCCAATCAAGCTGCAATATGCGGCCGCGGCATTGCCACCACGCTTTGTTCCGCATTCTTTTGTCTTTGCTGGTCCACCAGATCCTTCAGGGAGACCGAATCCAGGTATTCCACCATCTTGGCGTTCAGCGTCGCCCACAAGTCATGCGTCATGCAGCGACCACCGTGTTCGTGATCGGCGCCATGGCAGTTCTCCTTGCCGCCGCACTGGGTCGCGTCGAGCGGCTCGTCCACTGCGATGATGATGTCGGCCACCGTCACATCCTGAGGGCGTCGTGCCAAGGTATATCCGCCGCCGGGGCCGCGCACCGATTCCACGATCTCGTGCCGGCGCAGCTTGCCGAACAATTGCTCCAAGTAAGACAGCGAAATCTCCTGCCGTTGGCTGATGGCCGATAAACTGACCGGCCCCTTGCCTTCGCGCAGCGCCAAATCGATCATCGCTGTCACTGCGAATCTACCTTTTGTCGTCAGACGCATAAATCCTCAACTTTCACTGAACGATGCCCAGGGCCGCAAAATTTCCGGTATTCCCGAATATTTTGGTCAAGTATATCAAAGTTGAGTAAATTTGTCAGGTATTCCGCAGTGGCCGTCTCTCCCCTACGGGCGACCGCTCAGGTCCAGCGATGAATAGTGATGCGGGGAAATTGTTGCAAGCCGTATTATTTCATATCGGCGCCATCCCCGCGTGCGGGCGCGGAGCCCAACTTCCGCGCGCTCAGGGGAGACTCAGGCAGATTTCGCGTCTTCGCCAATCACGAGCCGCGTATCAGTCTGATAGGTATAGGGAGGGACTTCGAGGTTCAGTGGCGCCGGCACATTCCTGAACACTCGTCCGGCGAGATCGAACCGGGAGCCATGGCAGGGGCAGTAGAAACCACCCGGCCAGTCGGCGCCCAAGTCAGGTGCGCCTGCCTCGGGACGAAATACCGGGATGCACCCCAGATGCGTACAGACCGCGGTCAAGACCAGAAATTCGGGCTTGATGGAGCGCGTCGCATTTTTGGCATAGGGGGGTTGTTCGGATTGCTGGGACTGCGGATCGGCAAGCTGCGCATCGTGGTTTCCCAAGGCTTTCAGCATAGGTTCGGTGCGATGCAGGATCCAGATCGGCCGGCCGCGCCATTCCACGGTCAGGAGTGCACCTGGCGCGATTCTGCCCAGCTGCACTTCGACCGGCGCGCCTGCTGCGCGCGCCGCTTCACTGGGCGCCATGCTGGAAAGAAAGGGCCATGCGGTGGCTGCAAGACCCACGCCCCCCACGCCCGTAGTGGCCTTCAATAGGAATTTCCGCCGCCGCAGATTGTCGTCAGTGTCCGCCATGGTCGCTCCGTCGCAAGACAAATGGGCTGACGGCGCGCGCGCAGAGACATCGCCGGAAATTCACCGACGCGCTCCGTCCTCATGACACCCAGATTAAGCCGGCTGCGCTGAAGTGCAACCGAAAAAATCGGTCAACGTACCGCAGCGTCAGCGTAAGTGTGCGACAGCACCTTCAACAGGCCGCCGCAGGCATTTTCCACATAATCCAGTACCCGCTCGAAATCAGAGGGCGCTCCTCTGGCGTAGGGATCGGGAACGGTTGCGGAATTGATGCCGCTGGCGTAATTCATCAGCAGTCGCACTTTCGACTGGTGACGAACCGGGCACATGCATTGCAGCAGGCCTAGGTTGTTGGTATCCATTGCCAGCAGCAGGTCGAAGTTTTCGAAGTCGGACGCGGCAATCTGCCGTGCGCGCAAGGACCCCAGGTCATATCCGCGGCGCCATGCGGCGGCCTGCGCCCGTGGATCGGGCGGCCCGCCCACATGATAGTCATGCGTGCCGGCGGAATCGACTAACACATAATTCTGCAATCCGGCATCGGCCGCCAGCTTGCGCATCACCCCTTCTGCAGTGGGGGAGCGGCAGATATTTCCCATGCAGACGAACAATATGGAGGTCTTGCGCGGAGCAGGCAACACCCGTAAGCCAGCTGGCCGCTCCCATTTGAAATGCATATTCCCAAGCATGCCCATCCTCTGGACGCAAACTGTTTCAGCAATTGTCGAAGCGATTGGACGCAAAGGGCTTATTTCCGGTCAAATCCCGTCCTTCTCTTGCGGCATTGCCGCAACATCGGTGGGCAGGATTCAGGCCGGTTCGTACAACAGGCGCATGGGCCCGAACAAGGCCTGCATGGTGGAATTGCGGATGAAAGACAGATTGTAGGGATGCTCGGAAATCGCCTTGGGGAAGCGCTGTCCAAGATGCAGGGAATCGAGCTGTTCGGCGATTTTTCCCCATAGCACCAGCGTCGGTGCCGTCCGCCCATGTTCCTTGGCATGGTCCGCCAAAGTGCCCAGGACAGTGGCCATAAAAGGCTGCCAAGCTTTCGCTTCCTTTACGGGCGGCACATCGGGTCGATAGACGAGCGAAGCATTCAATAGCAGGAAGCCATGACGGGTCAGATTGGCCTGCAGGTCAGTCAAGGTCTGGATGAAGGGCGATCCCGCAGCTTGCGCCTTGTCCGCCACTTCGGCCAGGGCCTCGCCGGAAGTGCGGTCCTGCTCCAGCATGCCGTCCGCGACCAGCAGCATTTTCATGAAGTTGCGCAGCGAGGTGGCCCGATTGACCTGCTTGGACAAGCCCTTTTCCGACCACAGCGACTCGACCGCCCCATCCATGAAGCACACGCCCGTCGCGCTTTCCTCGCGCGGATATGGC
>JAEWBA010000113.1 GCA_023391395.1 Pseudomonadota bacterium | reverse complement strand
GGTCTGCACCAGCACTTCGCTGACACTCCCCCCTTCCTTTTGCGCCACACGCCCGGCGCGGCCGGCGACTTGCATCAGTTGCGCAAACAGGCGCTCGCCCGCGCGGTAGTCGTGCGAGAACAGCGCGGTGTCCGGATTGAGCACGCCGACCAGGGTGAGGTTCTGAAAGTCATGTCCCTTCGCCACCATCTGCGTGCCGACCAGGATATCGACCTCGCCCCGGTGGACGCTGTCCAGCGCTGCCTGTGCGCTTCCTTTGCGGCGCGTGGAATCGGCATCGATGCGCATGATGCGCGCCTGCGGAAACAGCGAATGCAAGCCTTCCTCCACACGCTGCGTTCCCCGCCCCAAGGCTTGCAGATCGACGTTGCCGCAGGTTGGGCAGGACGGCGGCACGCGCTGTTCCAATCCGCAGTGATGGCAACGCAGGCGTCGCTCCGGTTTGTGCCACACCATGAATGCCGTGCAGCGGCGACAATTGGCGATCCAGCCGCAGGCATCGCAGGACAGTACCGGCGCATAGCCGCGGCGGTTGAGGAACAGCAGCGATTGTTCCCCGCGTTCCAGGCGTTGCCGCACTGCCGCCACCAGGCTCGGTGTCAGGCCATCGACCGGCTTTTCGCGTTCCGTGTCGAGCAGGCGCATGGCCGGCAATGCGGCATCCTTGCGGGCGCGTTCGCGCAGCTCGAGCTTGCGGTAGCGGCCGGACTGCGCGTGCTGCCAGGTTTCCAAGGACGGTGTCGCCGAGCCCAGCACCACGGGAATATCGAGCTGACGCGCGCGCCATACTGCCAGGTCGCGCGCCGAATAGCGCAATCCTTCTTGCTGCTTGTAGGAAGGATCATGCTCTTCATCCACCACGATGAGCTTGAGATGCGGCATCGAAGCGAGCACGGCGAGACGGGTGCCGAGCACGATGCGCGCATGGCCGAGATGGGCCAGCAGCCACTGTTGCAGGCGTTCGCCTTCGGCCAGGCCGCTATGCAGGGTGGCCACCGTCAGGCCCGGAAAACGCTCGCGCACATTGCTTTCCAGCTGCGGCGTCAGATTGATTTCGGGCACCAGAATGAGGATCTGGGAAGGACTGGCTTCCTGGGCGCCGCGGGCCAGAATCGCAGCTGCAGCTTGCAGATAGACCTCGGTCTTGCCGCTCCCGGTAACGCCATGCAGAAGCGTGGGAACGAAGCCGCGTGCGGCGGCAATGGCTTTCGCTGCCGCGGCCTGCGCGGCATTGGGCGTGGGCGTATTGGCCGCTCGTTCATCCTGCGTCCAGGATTCCTTGCCGATCCGCTTCAATGCGCGGTCGAGCGATACCGGATTCACCGCCCGCAGGTTTTTCGGCACGGCCGGAATAGCCACCTCGCCCAAGGGGCGCTGATAGTAATCGGCCGCAAATGCACACAGGGCCAGCCACTGGGGCGACAAGGGGACGAGCTGCGTGCGCAGCGACAGGACGTCCTTGAGCTTGGCGCTGTCGATGTCGCTCTCCCTCGCCACCGCCACCACGAGACCCACCACCTCGCGGCGCCCGAACGGAACCACGGCCAGTTGCCCGGCTTGCGGCTCGGCAGCATCGTCCTCTCCAGACCAACGATAGTCGAAGCAAATGTCAAGAGGGCTGTCCAGCGCGATTTTCAGTATGCGGTGTTTCACGACTTCATGTAATTCTTGAGGAATTCACGTAAACACGCGATTCATAAGTGCTTTTTCCGCTATCCACAAACTCTGTGGATATCTTTGTGGAAAATCCCCCCTTGACAAGCGGAAAGGCTAGATTTCATGCGGGTTTCAATAAATTGATGATTTGGAAAGCAGAAAAAAGAGCTTTTAAATTCAAAGGCTTAGAAACATCAAAAATTTGCATAAAAAATTTTTTGCCAGAAAGCTTGTTGCCTTGCACAAGTCCTGTTGCCACGCGGCTTTGTGAATAAGTCGCCCCGAAATGCTTCATTACAACAGCCCTCCCGCGTTTATGGGAGCGAAAGTCTTGTATAAGACTTCTCTGGCTGCAGGCCGGGTGCCTTCGCGCGCCTCCAGAACTTAAGGTAATTCCTCTGCATTTCTCCTAAGTCCCCGATTCGCAAGCTCTTTTTTACTTTCCACAGAAGCTGTGGATAACTTTGTGAACAAAGCTGAGCGAAAGCGTAGTCGCTTGGCCGTGAACCGCTTCCACGCTCAGGGCCGGCCTTCCCCAAATAAGAGAATACACAATAAAATCAAAGGCTTATGCGCATCCCTTCTGCCGGAAGCCAAACACACGATATTGCTTTGCACAATTTGCATCGATGTGAATAAAGTTCCGGAGACGCGCATCTTCCGCTAGGCATTGCGCAAGGATTTTGCGGATAGGCTCGCTATCGTGCGCCGCCTATCCGTGCGGCGCTCAAGTGCCCTTTTGCGCGCGGATACGGCGGCTGCTCGCGTGCACGGTTTCGACCATTACCGTCACGGCTTCGGGCGGTGTGAATTGCGAAATGCCATGCCCCAGGTTGAACACATGGCCGGAGCCTGCTTCGGGCACGCCGAAGGATTGGATGACCCGTTCCACCTCTGCGCGGATTTGCTGTTCGCCGGCGAACAGCACGACGGGGTCGAGATTTCCCTGCAGCGCCACCCGGTCGCCGACGCGCGCGCGCGCAGCGCCCAGGTTGACGGTCCAGTCCAGGCCCACAGCGTCGGCGCCGCATTCGGCGATTTGCTCCAGCCATATGCCGCCGCCCTTGGTGAACACGATCACCGGAATCCGGCTGCCCTCGTAGTCGCGCTTCAGCTGGCTGACAACCTGGCTGATGTAATGCAGGGAGAATTGCTGATAGGCGCCGTCGGCAAGCACCCCGCCCCAGGTGTCGAAGATCATCAGCGCCTGGGCGCCGGCATCGACTTGGGCATTCAGGTAGGCGGCCACCGTCTCCGCATTGATCTCGAGGATGCGCCGCATCAGGTCCGGGCGCTGGTAGAGCATGCTCTTGACGGTACGGAAGTCATCCGAGCCGCCGCCTTCGACCATGTAGCAGGCCAGCGTCCAGGGACTGCCGGAAAAGCCGATCAGCGGGACCCGCCCATCGAGCGCGCTACGGATTTGGGTGACGGCATCGAAGACATACTGCAGCTCGCCGAGGTCGGGCGCGTGCAGGGCCATGACCGCCTGTTCGTCGCGCAAGGGATGCGTGAACTTGGGCCCTTCGCCGTCGGCGAAGTACAGGCCCAGACCCATGGCGTCGGGCACGGTCAGAATGTCGGAAAACAGGATGGCGGCATCCAGGGGAAAGCGGTCCAGGGGTTGCAGCGTCACCTCGGTAGCGAAAGCCGGATTCTTGGCCAGGCCCAGAAAGGAGCCGGCGCGCTTGCGCGTGGCGTTGTACTCGGGCAGGTAACGGCCTGCCTGGCGCATCAGCCATACGGGGGTGTAATCGGTGGGTTGGCGCAGGAGGGCGCGCAGAAAGGTATCGTTCTTGAGTGGGGCGAATTTGGCGGACATTGCAATCTTTCAGTAAGCCGCCATTATCCCCTATGCGCCCGGCTTAATCCAATTTGCACCCACCACGGGTTCGGGGCTTGGCAGCCCGGAGACGCAGACGTGCGCCAGCACGGTCGCCCAGGCGATACAGCCTCTGGCCGAGGGATGATAGCCGTCGACAGCCATTAGACCGGGGTCGGCCGGATCGATGGTCAGCGGGACATGGTGGACATGCGGCAGCGTGGCAGCGACTTCGCGTGCAACTCTGTCGAGCGTTGCCGCCTTCAGACCGATGATCCAGCGCAGCGGCCACGGCAAGGCGGGAAAGCGCGCCATCTGGGGCACTCCAGCCAGCAGAATCAGGCGCGGGGTGCAACGCTGCTGCAAATCCTGAAGAAAGGCCTGGAGGTCGCCCTGCCAGCGTGCCGCCGAACGGAAGGCGGTGGTGTCGTTGACGCCGAAGGCGACCAGGGCGATATCGGCCTTTCCTGCCACCGCCGGCAGGAGCTGTTCCCGGGCCTCGCCTATGGTGATCCCGTTACGGCCGTGGGCTTGCCAGGCGATGGGGCGCTGCAGCCGGCCCGACAAGGCTTGCGCCAGCTGCGCCGTGATCGCTTCGGCATGGCTGCTGACACCGACCCCGGCCACCGGCGATTCGCCGACCGCGACCAGCGACAAGGACGGACCCGCGAATTTTTTTCCGGCGACGCCCTGCTCCGGCCCCTGCGCCGGCGGCAGGCGCGGCGTGCGTCGCCGTGTCGCCCGCCCCTGGAGAAGCAGGAAAGGCAGAATCGGGAGGGCCAGCAGTTCGGGCAGGAAGCGGCGCATGAGGCGGCAAGGAGACGGCGCTACTCGACGCGTATCCCGGCCAGTCCGGGTGCGCCCGCCGGGAAGGCGAGCTGCAGGCCTTCCAGCGTCTCCAGCACGATGCTGGCGGCCGCCAGATTGCGCTGGGTCTTGGAATCGGAGGGAATCACATACCAGGGCGCATGATCGGCATCGGTGGCGACGATCGTCTCGGCGTAGGCCTCGCGATAGGCGTCCCAGTGCTTGCGCTCTTCCAGGTCCGTCGGATCGAATTTCCAGTGCTTCTTTGGCTCGTCCAGGCGCGCCTGCAGGCGACGGCGCTGCTCGTCCCTGGAAATATGGAGGAAGAATTTCAGGATCACGGTCCCCGTTTCGGCCAGCATGCGTTCGAAGTCGCGTATATGGGCAAGACGGCGGTGACATTCGGCTTTGTCTATCCAGCCATGTACCCGGGGAACCAACACATCCTCGAAATGGCTGCGGTTGAAGATGGCGATCTCACCTTTCGCCGGAACCTGGCGGTGGACGCGCCACAGAAAGTCGTGGGCCGCCTCTTCCAGGCTGGGCGCCTTGAAGGCCACCGCGCGCATGCCGAGCGGATCGGTCTGGCCGAAGACGGCGCGTATGGTGCCGTCCTTGCCCGAAGTATCCATGCCCTGCAGAACGATGAGCAGCTTGCGCTGGCGTTCGGCATAGAAGATATCCTGGAGCTCCGCGATGCGCCGCGCCAGCTCCTGCGTCCGAGCCTTGTCCTCTTCCTTGCTGGGGCCGGCCAGCGGCTTGCCGGCGGCATCCTCTTCCCTGATGACAAACTTAGGGCTGGCGCGGAACAGGTGGCCGATGCTCATGATTGGAGCTTGGCGCGCAGTTCGGCGATCTCAGAAGCGGCGTTCATGTGCTCGATTTTCACGCAGCGGTCCATGACAACCGCCAAGCCCGCAGCCCGGGCGCGTTGCGCTGCCGCCTGATTGACCACTCCCAACTGCATCCAGACGCCGCGCGCCCGGACCGCGATCGCCTCTTCGACCACTGCGGGCATATGTTCCGGCCGGCGGAAGCAATCCACCAGATCGATCGCCACACCCTTTTCCGCCAAGGCTGCCGCCGCCTGAGTCAACGTGGGATAACAATGCTCTCCCAAGATGTAAGTGCCCGCATACGTCGGATTGACCGGGATAATCCGGTAGCCGTGGTGCTGCAGGTATTGCGCCACCCCGTGGCTCGGGCGCTCGGCCTTGGCGGACAAGCCGACCACGGCGACAGTCCTGGTTGCAGCCAGCAGATGGGGAATGGAAACGGTGTCTTCGTTCATGGGCGGAACACCTCAACAAGATGGCAGGAATAAAAAAAGGCAGCCGAAGCTGCCTTCATTGTAGTGCCTGCATCGCTTAGCGCTTGTGGCGCAGCTTCTGGATTGCCTGCAACTGTGCGATCGCGGCTGCCAGTTCGGCTTGCGCCTTGGCATAGTCGATCCGCGAGTCCTTGTTGGCAAGGGCTTCTTCGGCCTGCTTCTTGGCGTCTGCCGCCTTGGCTTCGTCGAGATCGTGGCCGCGGATGGCGGTGTCCGCCAGCACGGTCACGGTGTCGGGCTGCACTTCGAGAATGCCGCCGGCGACGAAGACGAATTCCTCTTCGGACTGGTTGGGCACCTTGATGCGCACGGCGCCCGGCCGGATGCGGGTGATCAGCGGCGTGTGCATCGGATAGATGCCCAGCTCGCCGGCTTCGCCCGGCAATGCGACGAATTCGGCTTCGCCCGCGAAGATCTGCTCTTCGGCCGAAACCACGTCTACATGAATGGTGTTTGCCATGTTGGAACCTATTTAGTCTGAAGATCCGGATTTGCTCGTCGCCTTCAGGGTCCGGCGCGCTTGCGCTGCGCCGTCCGACAAGCATCGCTCGCCGGGCTCCTCCGCGAGGGAGGAGCCGCCGCCAGCATTACTGGATCTTCTTCGCCTTTTCGCTGGCTTCTTCGATGGTGCCGACCATGTAGAAGGCCTGTTCCGGCAGGTGATCGAGTTCGCCCGAGGCGATCATCTTGAAGCCCTTGATCGTATCCTTCAGCGAAACATACTTGCCGGGCGAACCGGTAAATACTTCGGCAACGTGGAAAGGCTGCGACAGGAAACGCTGCATCTTACGAGCGCGGGCCACCACCAGCTTGTCTTCCGGAGCCAATTCGTCCATGCCCAGAATCGCGATGATGTCGCGCAATTCCTTGTAGCGCTGCAGCGTGCCCTGCACGGCGCGGGCGGTTTCGTAGTGCTCGGCGCCGACCACGTTCGGGTCCAGCTGGCGCGAGGTCGAATCGAGCGGGTCAACGGCCGGGTAGATACCCAGGGCAGCGATGTCACGCGACAACACGACGGTCGAGTCCAAGTGGGCGAAGGTGGTTGCAGGCGACGGGTCGGTCAAGTCATCCGCAGGGACGTACACGGCCTGGATCGAGGTGATCGAACCCACCTTGGTCGAGGTGATGCGCTCTTGCAGACGGCCCATTTCTTCGGCCAGCGTCGGCTGGTAGCCCACGGCGGAAGGCATACGGCCCAGCAGCGCGGACACTTCGGTACCGGCCAAGGTGTAACGATAGATGTTATCGACGAAGAACAGCACGTCACGGCCTTCGTCACGGAAGGATTCGGCGATGGTCAGACCGGTCAGCGCCACGCGCAGACGGTTGCCCGGCGGCTCGTTCATCTGGCCATAAACCATGGCAACCTTGGAGTTGCCCAGGTTTTCCAGGTCCACGACCTTGGAGTCGGCCATTTCGTGGTAGAAGTCGTTCCCTTCACGAGTACGCTCGCCCACGCCGGCGAACACGGACAGACCGGAGTGCGCCTTGGCGATGTTGTTGATGAGTTCCATCATGTTCACGGTCTTGCCCACGCCGGCGCCGCCGAACAGGCCGACCTTACCGCCCTTGGCGAACGGGCAAACCAGGTCGATCACCTTGATGCCGGTTTCCAGCAATTCCTGCGACGGCGACAGCTCGTCGTAGGCAGGCGCCTTGCGGTGGATGGAAGCGGTTTGTTCCTTGCTCACCGGGCCGCGCTCGTCAATCGGGTTGCCCAGCACGTCCATGATGCGGCCCAGGGTTGCGGGACCGACCGGCACCGTGATCGGTGCGCCGGTATCCTGCACCATCATGCCGCGACGCAGGCCTTCGGAAGAGCCCAGCGCAATGGTACGGACGATGCCGTCACCCAGTTGCTGCTGCACTTCCAGGGTCAGCTCGGAGCCTTCCATCTTCAAGGCATCGTACACCTTGGGCATCGCGTTGCGCGGGAACTCCACGTCCACCACGGCGCCGATACACTGAACGATCTTGCCATCAGCCATTTTCGTTCCTTCTTCAGTAATTTAAATTTTCTAGTCAGTTGGGGACAGAGTAATTCGGCGCGCTTCGGCGCCTCACAAACTCTGTCCCCAAAGTCTTAAACTGCGGCCGCACCAGCCACGATCTCGGACAATTCCTTGGTGATCGCAGCCTGGCGGGTCTTGTTGTAGACCAGCTTCAGCTCGTTGATCACGTTGCCCGCGTTGTCGCTCGCCGCCTTCATCGCCACCATGCGCGCCGATTGCTCGGAAGCCATATTTTCCGCAACCGCCTGGTAGATCAGGGCTTCGACGTAGCGCACCAGCAGCTCGTCGATCACGCTTTGCGCATCCGGCTCGTAGATGTAATCCCACGAGTGGTGGCCCTGGTCGGCCTGCATGCGGTCCGAGGACAAGGGCAGCAGCTGTTCCATCATCGGCTCCTGCTTCATCGTATTGATGAACTTGGTATACGTGATGTAGACCTCGTCCAGATGGCCTTCCTGATATGCGTCGAGCAGCACTTTGACCGGGCCGATCAGCTTTTCCAGATGCGGCGTGTCGCCGAGCTGGGTTGCCTGCGACACGACCTTGGCGCCGATGCGGTTCAGGAAGCCGAAGCCCTTGTTGCCGATGGCAACGGCTTCGACCTGCTTGCCTTGGCCTTCGAGCTCACGCACCTTGTTGGTCACGGCGCGCAGCACGTTGGTGTTCATGCCGCCGCACAGACCCTTGTCGGTCGTGACGACGATGATGCCCACCGTCTTTGCTTCGTTTTGCTGA
>JAEWBA010000333.1 GCA_023391395.1 Pseudomonadota bacterium | reverse complement strand
GTATTGGTCCTGGCCCAGTGCAGCTTGCGGGCCCGACAGCACGCCGGAAAACCCGATCTTGATATCGGCGTGCGCAGCAGTGCTGGCAAACAGTGCCGAAGCCAGAAAAGCGGCCATTGCGGTTTTTTTCATTTCTTGTCTCCTGTTGTCTTGATTCGAGGTTGCACTACACGATTCAGGCGGTGGATCCCTGCTGTCTTTTCAGCAGATCCAGTGCCACGTCGACGATCATGTCTTCCTGCCCGCCGACCATGCGACGCTTGCCGAGCTCGACCAGGATATCGACCGCTTTCAGTCCGTATTTCACCGCTGCGGCTTCGCTATGCCGCAGGAAGCTCGAATACACACCGGCGTAACCGAGCGCCAGCGTCTCGCGGTCGACCCGCACCGGCCGGTCCTGCAGCGGACGCACAATGTCGTCGGCCGCGTCCATCAACTTGTACAGATCGCAGCCGTGATACCAGCCCATGCGTTCGGCAGCAGCGATGAACACTTCCAGGGGCGCATTGCCGGCGCCGGCGCCCATGCCGGCCAGACTGGCATCGATCCGGTCGCAGCCTTCCTCGACCGCGACGATAGAATTGGCCACGCCCAAGCTCAGGTTGTGGTGCGCGTGCATGCCGGTCTCGGTCTCCGATTTGAGCACGTCTTTCAATGCACGGAAGCGGTCGCGCACATCGTTCATGTTCAGCGCGCCGCCGGAATCCACCACGTAGATGCAGGTCGCACCATAGCTTTCCATCAGCTTGGCCTGCTGCGCCAGATTTTGCGGCGTGGTCATGTGGCTCATCATCAGGAAGCCCACCGTATCCATCCCCAGCTTGCGCGCTTCCTCGATATGTTGGCGGCTGACATCGGCTTCGGTGCAATGGGTCGCCACGCGCACGATGCGCGCGCCGGCCTGGAAGGCGGCATGCAAGTCATGGACGGTGCCGATGCCCGGCAATAGCAGAGTCGCGACCTTGGCATGCTTCACGGTACCGGCGACTGCCTCGATCCATTCGAGATCGGTGTGCGCGCCGAAGCCGTAGTTGAAACTGGAACCGGCCAAGCCGTCTCCATGCGCCACCTCGATCGAGTCGACTTTCGCTTCGTCGAGCGCCTGCGCGATTTGCCTGACTTGCGCCACGCTGTACTGGTGGCGGATCGCATGGCTGCCGTCGCGCAGCGTGACATCCGAGATATAAAGCTTTTTCATGTCGGTTTCCTGTCAGGCGGGCACGGCGGCGCCTAGGGTTTTCGCGGCGACATGCTCGGCACAGGCGAGCGCCGCGCTGGTCATGATGTCAAGGTTGCCCGCGTAGGCAGGCAGGTAATGGGCGGCACCCTCTACTTCCAGGAAAATGCTGACCTTCAGGCCGGACAGCTTGCCCACGCCCGAAATATTCAAGGGCTGCGCCGCGCTGATCAGGTCGAACTGCACCTGCTGCTTCAGCCGGTAGCCGGGCACATAGGCTTGCACCGCGCTGACTGTTTTGGCGACTACCTCGGCAATGCGCGCCTTGGTCCCTTCCACATTGGTTCCCGGATCGGCCAGGCAATAGACGGTGTCGCGCATGATCAAGGGCGGCTCGGCCGGGTTCAGTATGATGATCGCCTTGCCGCGGGTAGCGCCGCCGACCGTTTCGATCGCCTTGGAGGTGGTTTCGGTAAATTCATCGATATTGGCGCGCGTGCCCGGACCGGCCGATTTGCTGGCGATCGATGCGACGATTTCGCCGTAATGCACCTTGGTCACGCTGGACACCGCTGCCACCATCGGAATCGTCGCCTGACCGCCGCAAGTCACCATGTTGAGGTTGGGCGCATTCTCGTGCGCGCTCAGGTTGACCACGGGCACGCAATACGGGCCGATCGCGGCCGGCGTCAGGTCGATCACGCGAATACCAGGCCTGTGGCGCCGCAGGACGGCATCGTTGTGCACGTGGGCCGCCGCGCTGGTGGCATCGAACACGATATCGATGTTGGTGAATTCCGGCATCCCGACCAACCCTTCGACGCCGTCATGGGTAGTAGCCACGCCCATGCGGGTGGCACGCGCCAGGCCATCGGAGGCGGGATCGATGCCGACCATTGCGCCCATCGCCACGGCTTTGCCGTTGCGCAGAATCTTGATCATCAGGTCAGTGCCGATATTGCCGGAACCGATGATTGCCGCCTGCAGTTTGGACATGGCTATTCTTCCTACCTAATGAGATTTACCGGCCGAGCGCCTTTACGCTCTTGCCGCCGATGCCCCAATGGGTCTTGGGCACTTCATCGACCAGCACCCGCACGTTCTCGACCGGCGCACCCAGGCTGCGGTGAATCGCATCGGTGACTTCGCGGATCATGGTTTCGATCTGTTCCGGCGTACGGCCTTCCAGGATGGAGATGTGGGCAAATGGCATGAATGCTCCTGTTCTGTTAGACGAAGCGCAGCGATACCGAGCCGAGATGCTGGTAACGCACGCTGATGTGGTCACCCTTGGCAACCGCGATGGCTTCGGTGACGCCGCCGGTCAGGATCAGCGTGCCGGCCGGGATTTCCTCGCCGCGTGCGCCGAGCATGTTGGCCAGCATCGCGACGCTTTGCGCCGGATGGCCGAGCACAGCGGCGCCAGCGGCGGTGGCGACTACGGCACCATTCTTTTCCATCACCACGCCGAGGGTTTTCAGGTCCAGATCCTCTGCGCTACGCGAGTGCCCGCCGAGCACGAAGCGGGCTGCAGAGGTGTTGTCGGCAATGACGCTTTTCAGGTCGAAATTGAAATTTCGGTAGCGTGAATCGATCACCTCGAGCGCCGGCAGCACGAAATCGGTGGCCGCCAGCACATCGCCGATATGGCAGCCCGGCCCGCGCAGCGGCGCCTTGGTGACGAAGGCGATTTCGGCTTCCACCTTCGGATGAATCAGGCCGCGGGTATCGCATTCGCCGCCATCGGCGAGCGCGCCGTAATCGGTGAGAAAGCCGCGCACCGGATCGACCACGCCCATCTGCTTCATCTTTGCATGCGAAGTCAATCCCATCTTGAGGCCGACGATGCGTGTGCCCCGTGCAATCTTGCGGCGCTTGATTTCGTCCTGGATCGCGTAGGCATCGTCCCAGTC
>JAEWBA010000094.1 GCA_023391395.1 Pseudomonadota bacterium | reverse complement strand
ACTTTGTTCGGGCCGACCTGTGCGGAGGGATTGAGGATCAGTTCGACCGCCTGCCCCGGTTTGAAGGCGAACCCGGCCGGCTTGTGAAAATGGAAGGCCATCGTGCCTTCCGCAATCTGCTCGCTGCGTTGGAACCGTGATTCATGCATGCCCATGGCTGCCTCCTCGCGACAGTGTTGGCCGCCTCAGGCCGCGTGGCGCTCGATGCGGGCGTAGGCGGAATGATTGTGGATGGATTCGAAGTTTTCCGCTTCGACGACATAGGCGCGCACGCGGGCATCGCCGTTCAGGGCCACTGCCACCTCGCGCACTAGGTCCTCGACGAAGCGCGGATTTTCGTAGGCGCGCTCGGTCACGTATTTTTCGTCGGCGCGCTTGAGCAGACCATATACTTCGCAGGAGGCGCTGCGCTCCGCAATGGCGATCAAATCCTCGATTGCCATGTCGCCAGCGAGCTCGGCCTCGATGCTGATCAGGGAGCGTTGATTATGGGCGCCGTAGGCGGAAATCTCCTTCGAGCAGGGGCACAGGCTGGTGGCCGGCACAGTCACCTGCATGCGGAAGACGTTTCTTCCCGCCGGTGTCACCACGCCATGCCAGCGCACCTGATAATCGAGCAGGCTCTCCACGCCCGACACGGGCGCCACCTTTTTCACGAACCAGGGGAAGCGCATTTCGATTGCGCCGCTGCGCGCATCCAAGCGCTCGAGCATGTTGCGCAATGCACGCATGAATCGATCCGGGTCCAGCTCCTCGCCCTGCCTCTCCAGCAATTCGATGAAGCGCGACATGTGGGTGCCCTTGCTGGCGGCGGCCAGGCCTATCGTCATGGTAAGCGTGGCGACGGTTGATGCGATTTGCCCGCCGGAGCGGATACTGAGCGGATAGCGCACGTCCTTGACACCGACCGCATCGATGCCGATGCCGCGCCGATCGGCCTGCGACTGGATGTCGGGGAGAAAACGGGTTTGGTCGCGAGTATTCATGGCGGTCCTGTGTGGATGTTCCTCTGCTTTGCGGGCATGGCATTAGATGAAAGCCCAAAAGCCCACGTTCCCGCTCGTTACGGTCCGGAAGAGCTGGCCCTGCTGGAAGGCGACACGAGGAGAATTCGCAATAAAAGGCCATGAGGAGCCACCGGGAAACGCACACGTGCTGACGCATGACAAGGGATGATTCGCCTTGCCGGGAGAGAAAGCTGGAATTCCCCTAGACTTTTGATGTCATCGCAGCATGTTCGCAAGCATTCGGGGGAACAAGCATGCAAGAGCCTAAGCAGCGCAAGCCAGCCAGGAAGGATGTGCCGGACCCCGGCTGGGGACGGCCGGGCCTGGCAAACATGCCGCAGGGCTACCCCCCGCGCAAGACCTGGCTGATCTTCCTCGCGGTACTGCTCGCCAACTATTTTCTGGTGAAGCTGCTCTACCCCGGCCCGGATGCGCCCATCACCATTCCCTACACGGTATTCAAGGAGCAGGTCGCCAACGGCAACGTCAAATCGATCTACAGCCAAGGCACCAGCCTCGAGGGGCGCTTTGCCAAGGCGCTGACCTGGCCACCGCCCGAAGGCGAGCAGCAGGGCCAGCGCCCATCGCTGGCGGCGGCGCCACGCAGTTCCCACAATTTCGTCACCGAATTACCGGCCTTCGTGGACCCGGGCCTGGAGCGCTTCCTCATCGATCACAAGGTCGAGATCAGCGCCGTGCCGATCCGCGAGGGTAGCGGCTGGGCCACCCTGTTGTTCGGTTTCGGCCCGGCCCTGCTCATCATTCTTTTCTATGTCTGGCTGTACCGGCGCGCCGCCAGCCAAGGGGGCGGACTGGGCGGCTCGGTGTTCGGCCTCGGCAAGAGCAAGGCGCGCCGCTATGACCAGGAGCAGAACACCCGCGTCACCTTCGATGATGTGGCCGGCATCGACGAAGCCGAGAACGAGCTGGTCGAAATCGTCGATTTCCTGAAATCGCCCGAGAAATACACGCGTCTGGGTGGCAGCGCGCCTAAAGGCGTGTTGCTAGTGGGCGCGCCGGGAACTGGCAAGACGCTCTTGGCGAAAGCGGTGGCGGGTGAAGCCGGTGTTCCCTTCTTTTCGATGAGCGCCGCCGAATTCGTGGAAATGATCGTCGGGGTGGGTGCGGCGCGCGTGCGCGATTTGTTCAAGGAAGCGCGCGAACATGCGCCTTCCATCATCTTCATCGACGAGATCGATTCCATCGGCCGCGCACGCGGGCAGATGGCGATCGGCGGCTCCAGCGAACAGGAACAGACGCTGAACCAGATTCTCACCGAAATGGACGGCTTTTCGGGACGTGAAGGCATCATCGTGCTGGCCGCCACCAATCAGCCCGACGTGCTGGACAAGGCGCTGCTGCGGCCGGGCCGCTTCGACCGCCGCGTGGTGGTTAACCTGCCCGACAAGAATGGCCGCGAAGCCATCCTCAAGGTGCATACGCGCAAGGTGCCGCTGGCCGCCGATGTCGATCTGGCCGACCTAGCCGCCACCACGCCGGGCCTGTCGGGTGCCGACCTTAAGAACCTGATAAATGAAGCGGCCCTGCTGGCAGCCCGGCGAGACCGCAATGAAGTGCGCCAAAAGGATTTTCTCGATGCCCTGGAAAAAATCGTGCTCGGCCCTGAACGCCCGCTGCTGCTGAGCAATGCCGACCGTGAGCGCATCGCCTATCACGAAAGTGGACATGCCATCCTGGGGCTGCTGGTACCGGGGGCCGACCCAGTGCATCGCGTCACCATCGTGCCGCGCGGACAGGCGCTGGGCGTCACCTATCAGCGCCCACAGACCGACCGCTACAATTATCCCGAAGCCTATCTGCGCGCGCGCATCGTCGGCATGCTGGGTGGGCGCGCGGCGGAAGAAGTGGTGTACGGCACCCGCACCACGGGGGCGGAAAGCGACATCGAGCAGGCCACCAACCTGGCGCGCAACATGGTGACGCGCTGGGGCATGAGCGACAAGCTGGGCATGGTGCAACTGGCCGGGCGCCAGAACCCTTATCTGGCCGGACTGGGCGGCGACCTCGGCAGCAAGCCCTTCAGCGAGGAAACCGCGCGCATCGTCGATGCCGAAGTCCTGCGCATCATCGGCGAATGTCATAGCGAAGCGCTGCGCCTGCTCACCAAGCATCGCCGGGAGCTCGAAGCACTGGTGGCGGCGCTGCTGGCACGCGAGACCCTGGACGAGAAGGAAATTCTCGAAGTCACAGGCCTGCCGCCGGCGCCGGAGCTCGAAAGCCGGCCGCTGGCGGCGCTTCGCGAAACGGCGGGTGCCAAGTAATTATCGACTCCGATTGTCCTCGCTGCCGCGGACCGGCAGAATGGCAGGGCCGGGCGCGCCCGCCTTGCCCACCACCCCTTCTTTCAAGGAGAACGCGATGCCTTACGTTGACGGTTTCATCCTGCCGGTTCCAAAGAAAAACATCGAAGCCTACCGCGCACTGGCCGAGAAAGCCGGCGCCATCTGGCGCGAACATGGCGCCCTGGAATACCGCGAATGCATCGCCGACGATGTCAAGCCCGGGAAGCTGACTTCTTTCCCGCAAAGCGTCAACCTGCAGGAGGATGAGGTCGTGGTGTTCTCCTGGATCGTCTACGAGTCACGCGCCAGGCGCGACGAGATCAATGAGAAGGTAATGAAAGATCCGCGCCTGGCCGACATGAAACCCGACGCCGTGCCCTTCGACAGCAGGCGGATGATTTGGGGCGGGTTTGAAATGCTGGTGGCTCTGTAGTGCCGTCCAGACATTCGACTCCATAAACGAAAAGCCCGCCGAAGCGGGCTTTCATCCAACATCAGTGACAATTCACCGGCCGCCCATGCTATCCG
>JAEWBA010000084.1 GCA_023391395.1 Pseudomonadota bacterium | reverse complement strand
GCTGGAAGGTGCGCGCATCGCAGGCAATCGGCGACGTGCTGAGGCCGCGTACCGTGACATACAGGGGAACATGCCAGGAATGATTGACCCAGGGAGTTCGTGCAAGACGTATCTTGCCCACGATTTGGGTCCACATATGCAGCGTGGCATACGTGTCCTTCCATTCCTGGAAATCCAGACTGGGCCACTGGGCGTCGCGAGCAGCGTTTTCGGAAGAAGTGACAGTCATCGCTGTTCCTCCGGGGCGAGTGTCAAGCCGTCATGCGCGACTGTGCATCATCGCCAACGGCCCGAATGCATCGATGCTAGCGCGCCATGTCGAAAAGCGAAGCGTTTTCCCCCGTGTGCTTGATGTTCATCCAGTCATCGGCATTTCCGTTTGTTGCCTGGGATGGCAAGTGCCGGCCGCGCTTTGCCCGTCATGGAATCAAAGGGGCCGGCATCGCCTTCAAGGAATGAGGTTCAGAGTATTAATGCCTGCTGGCGATTGATCTTGATGGTCAACTGTTCGCGACTTCACCGCTGGCAATCTGCCGCAACGCCTGCACGAACACTTCCGCCGGCTGACCACCCTGGATCAGGTGGCGATCATTGATGATGATGGACGGCACCGAACTGATGCCCAAGCCTTGATAAAAACCTTCCTGCTGCCGCACTTCCGCCGCATAGGTATCCGAGTTCAGGATTTCCTGCGCCTTTGCGGTATCCAGTCCCACCTCGCCGGCCAGCCGGATCAGCACCTCGTGCGAGGCCGGGCTTTCGCCCTCGGTGAAATAGGCTGAGAACAGTGCGCGCTTGAGCGCCAGTTGCTTGCCTTCCAGACCGGCCCAGTGCAACAGCCGGTGCGCATCGAAGGTGTTGTAGATGCGGCTGCGCTTGTCCATGTTGAAGGTGAAGCCGACTTGGTCGCCGCGTTCGCGGATCGCTTGCTGGTTTCTTTCCAGATGCTCCGGCGGCATGCCGAATTTTTCGGACACGTGTTCATTCAGATCCTGCCCTTCCGGCGGCATACCGGGATTCAGTTCGAAGGGCTGGAAGTGCAGTTCCGCCTCGATTTCGTTACTGACGGTGTCGAGCGCCTGTTGCAGTGAACTCAAGCCGATGATGCACCAGGGGCAGGAGACGTCGGATACGAAATCAATCTTGATCGGAGTTTTCAATTGCAGACCTTTGCTGTGATGGAGTGAAGTGCGGTGAACCGCGACCGCACCTGGCGCCGCGACACTGGCATAGGTCGTCAGTCTAGTCTATCTAGCCAAATTTCTGTTTCGGCGAGAAAGTTTCGCGCGCCCCATGTTCCTGGTCTACCCGCGCGCACTGCAACACGCCAAACAGAATTTCCACGAAGGCAAAGCCAAGCACAATCACGCTGGCGCCCTGCATGACGGCATAAATCTGCCAAGTGGCAAACAGGAATCTGGCGGCGGCATCGTAACGACCGAATTGCACTTGCGGATCACGGATGCGCAGCACTGCCCACACCGTGACGACCGAGCCCAGCAGGTTGGCCATCAGCATATGGGTCGGATCAAACGCGGGCATGGCTCCCGGCAGGCCTTCGGCGAGCGTAGCCAATACGGCGTGGATCGCCGCGAAAGTCCATGGCGTGGCAAAGCCGATCGTGACAATCAGGTCATACCAGGCGCTGGCGAGGACGATGCGGCGGTAGTGTGCGAGTGAGACCATGTGCAGCTCCTTGTTTAGGATTGAAGAAGTGCAGGGTAAAGCGTGGAGTACACTCCATGGTCAAGCATTTTTTGGAAAAAATATGCAGATCGGTGAATTGGCTGCCGCGACCGGCCTCAGTCGCGATACCTTGCGCTTCTACGAGCAACGGGGATTGATACGGTCCATGCGCGCCGCCAATGGCTACCGCAGCTATGCACCCGAAACCGTGCAACTGATCGCCTATATCCGCACGGCGCAGCGACTCGGATTCAGCCTGGGCGAAATCGGCGAGAGCTTGCCGGCACTGTGGAATTCATCCGCGCCGGACCAGGCGATTGCCGAGCTGTTGCGGGAAAAGATTGCGGTGATCGACCGCAGGATGGAAGAGCTGGCTGGTTTGAAAAAAGAATTGCTGGAACGGGTGGCCCAGGTTTGCCCGATGAGGGCGGGCGAACGCTGATCACATCACATTCGCCTTGGCCGCCATCTCCCGCTCTTTTTTCGCCTGCCCCCGTCAGAACTGATAGCCGAGCCGCAGCGTGCCCCAATGCTTGCCGTCGACCCAGATCGGCGACGACAAGTCCTTCATCACCACGTAATTGCCGGCACCCATGTCGCGCCGGTAGGTCTGCAGCAGAAAACGGTTGGTGTTGTTGATCGCCGCCATTTCGGTGCGGCCGCTGAAGATGCGGCGGTTGCGGCAGTTCGCCGTGTTCCAGACTGGATCGGCGCCCTGCGGTTTCGAATACTTGCGGTTGTGGACCGGCAGATAGCCGCGCATGTCGGTGGCGGCGAAGAACACCGCCTTCGGTGTCCAGCTCAAGCCCTGTTCCAGGATATCGGGCAATACCTGCTCGGTGAATTCGGTGAAGCGGGTCAGGTACTGCTCGGGGTTGGAGCCGGGAATCGGCTGGTACTGGTCGTCGAACAGTTCGGCCAGCGTGATGCGACCGCTGCGTACGCCTTCCTCGAACAGCTCGCCGATCTGGCGCGCCGCCTCCACCACCGATTCGATCAATGGCGTGTCTTCGGTGCGGATGCCGCTCTCGGCCGCCAGCTCGATCATCGACTCCGACAGCGACAGGAAACCCTCGGTGCGCTTGCGCGCATTCTGCAGCGATGTCGCGGTCTGGCCGACCTGCTCGGACAGGCCGCGCACCGATTCCAGCACGCCGGCGCATGCGGCCAGGTTCTTCTGGGCGGTAGCGGCGATCTCGCTCACGCTCGCTTCCACTTCGGAGACTGCGGCATCGAAGGTGCCGTCTCGACCCTTCTGCGCACTGTCTTTCGATTGGATCTCGTCCGCCAGTATCTTGATGCGTTCTTCGAGCTGGGTCACCGTGCTCATGATCTGCTTGGACGATTGCTCGACCTTGGCCGCCAGGTCCTTCACCGCCTCCGCCACCACGCCGAAGCCACGCCCCGCCTCGCCCGCCCGCTTGGCTTCGACTGCAGCATTGAACGCCACCAGCCGCGTCTGCAGCGCGATCTGGGTGATGTCATTGGCCGCTGCCGCGACTTCGGACAGGTTGTCGGTCACCGCGATCACGCCATGCCCGACCTGCTCGACGGTCTGGCGTGCCCGCCGCGCCGATTCGCTG
Organism: Pseudomonadota bacterium; assembly: GCA_023391395.1. Lineage (GTDB taxonomy): Bacteria > Pseudomonadota > Gammaproteobacteria > Burkholderiales > Burkholderiaceae_D > Noviherbaspirillum. The sequence continues at coordinate 2,807 of JAEWBA010000084.1, read as the reverse complement.
CTGGCACGGGTCGCCTGCTCGATCTCGCGGTTGGCACGCACCATGCCGTCGATTTCCTCGGCCAGCGCCTTGAAGGTCGCCGCCTGCTTGCCACCCATCGCCGCCAGGTCGTCGATCAAGCCGTTCAGTTCGGCCGATTCCTTTCCCAGCCCTGCCGCCTGGCGCGCAATGCCGCCGACCACGTGTTCCAGATCGGCGCCGGTGTTCGTCTCCCTCGGTTCCGGCGCCTGTACAGCCCCGCTCCCCCTGCTCCGCTTAAAGATCATATTTATGCTCTCCGGCAATATTTTTCTCCGATCCTAGCCTTGCTCCCTCAGCGCGGTCAATCGCCCTATCAAATTCTTCGGATGGCGTGTCATAAATGCATCACTACTGCACCGCAGCAGCGTAGCGGCCGGCATCTGAAAAACTCCAGTACTCGCAGCTCGAAACCTTCTTACGTCAGATCAAATCTCGCCTTCTGGAGGGGGAGAAGCTGGGACGATAGCGGTTTGGCAGAGTGTCCATCCGTGGCCCTGCTGCTTTTCCGGAACCTCATGCGTTTGATGTAGGCTGACGTTTTCTTCAGTTGACGGAGGTAGTGATGGCCATCACCAATAAAGAAACCGGCACCAATATCGAAGAAATCTCGGACGGCATCTATCGCATCAATACGCCTGTCAGCCTCATTCCTGGCGGCTTTTCCTTCAATCAGTACCTTGTTCTCGATGACCAGCCGCTCTTGTTTCATACGGGTCCAAGGAGAATGTTTCCCTTGGTTCGGGAGGCCCTGGAAAGCGTGATGCCCGTCGACCGGCTGCGCTTCATCAGCTTCTCTCATGTGGAAGCGGACGAATGCGGTTCCCTCAATGAGTGGCTCGCCGTGGCGCCTCAGGCAGTCCCCTTATGCGGTCAGATCGCGGCCATGGTGTCCATTGAAGACATCGCTGATCGAGCACCGAGGGCGTTGGCCGATGGCGAAACGCTTTCCCTGGGCAAGCATGAGGTCAAGTGGCTCGATGCACCGCATCTGCCCCATGGCTGGGAAGCCGGCTATCTCATGGAAACCAGCACAGGCACCTTGTTATGCGGCGATTTGTTTACGCAGGGCGGGCTGGGCACAAAGGCTGTGACTGAAGAGGACATCCTGGCGCCGAGCGAGGCCTTCCGTCAGCCGATGGATTATTTTTCGCATACGACGCATGCCGGCGCACTGATCGAGAAATTGGCGAGAGAAACTCCCAGGACCTTGGCATGCATGCACGGCAGCGCCTGGCAAGGCGATGGCGCGAACCTGCTGCGCGCTTTGGGAAGCCGTCTTGCGCAATAAGCTTTCCCTGGCTGAAAGGGATCGCAACCAATACGGTTCACATCGAGCGCAGCCTCTCTGAAAGGAAGCTCATCATGATGCTCGATTGGAATGAATATCAAAAGCAGGTGGTCGCCGGGATCGGCGAAATGTCCAAGCTCAGTCCCGATACCGTGCTCGGCTATGGCTCGCTGAACAAAGCCGGAGCCAAGACCGGAAAGCTCGACGCCAAGACGCGGGAACTGATTTCCTTGGCTGTCGCCGTCACCCGGCAATGCGACGGCTGCATTACCGTCCATACCGATGCGGCGATCAAAGAGGGCGCAAGCCGCGAAGAAATCATGGAAGCCCTGGGTGTGGCCGTCGCGGTCAATGCCGGAGCGACACTGATTTTTTCCGCGCGCGTGATGGATGCCTATTCCGCCAAGACCCAGGCCGGCGAGGCGTAAGGCCACATCGCGTCCCGGCCGCAGCAACGCCGCCCTAACGCACACTGTCTCCATGGAGCCGGCTTGCCCGTGGCGGGACAGAGCCGGCTCTTTCGGCGGCCGTTATTTCATGTCGATCACGACTTCGAGATATTCGCTCGGCAGCACCAGCGTGCCGTCGTTCGCGCGGTTGCCGCTTGCCATGAGCTGCAGCAAGTCCTGTGTGAATGCAGCCTGCTTGTCGGCATCGAGCGCGCCATAAGTCTTGTTGATCGGGCCGTAGTAGGTACGGAAGATCTCGATCCAGTGTTCCGGCGAATGGTAACGGAACACGAAGTCGCGGCTGGTGGCGCGGATTTCCTTGGCCGTGTCGCCAAACAATTCCTGCAGCCGGATCTTGGTGCCCCACATCGCGGGCGATTTCACTCCGGCCGGCGGCGGAAGGTACTTGCCGATGGTTTTGAACACTTGGCCGATGAAGCTCTCCGGCGTCCAGTTCGCCATGCCGATCCTGCCGCCCGGCCGGCAGACACGCGCCATTTCGGAGGCCGCCTTTTCCTGGTTGGGAGTGAACATCACGCCGAAGGTGGACATCACCACGTCGAAGGAGGCGTCGTCAAAAGGCAGATTTTCGGCATCGGCTTCCTGGAACTGGATGCTGTGGCCTTCGGCCTGGGCGCGTATGCGGCCGGCTTCGAGCAGCGCCGACACGTAGTCGGTGGACGTCACTTCGCACCAGCGGCGCGCGGCGGCAAGCGTCGCATTGCCGTTCCCGGCGGCGACATCGAGCACGCGCATGCCGGAATGCAGATCGAGTGCTTCGCACAAATTCTCGCCGACGATCTGCAAGGTGGTCCCGACGACGGCATAGTTGCCGGTGGACCAGGCGGTTTTTTGTTTGGCCTTGAGGGCGGTGAGATCGACAGCGGCGGCGGGAGCGGATGCAACAGTGGGCATGGCGGTTCTCCTGAGATTTTCCGCATCCTTGTCCGATGCGGGGAATGATAATAAGCTTGGTGCTTTGTCTCACGCTGCGCTGCCGACGATGGCAAAGGCAATGTCGCTGCCTGCCCTACCGGGTGATGGGACTC
>JAEWBA010000079.1 GCA_023391395.1 Pseudomonadota bacterium | reverse complement strand
CCGGCCTGGTGCTGGGGAGTGTGCCGGATTCCAGCGGCAATGCCATCGTGCTGTCGCTGAACCGGCTCAAGCGCATCCGTGCCATCGATACCGTGAACAACACGATGACAGTCGAAGCCGGATGCATTCTGGAGCAGGTGCAGGAAGCAGCAGCAGCCGAACACCGGCTGTTCCCGCTATCCTTGGCTGCGGAAGGCAGTTGCACGATTGGCGGCAACCTCTCCACCAATGCCGGCGGCACGGCGGTACTGCGCTACGGGAACGCACGCGAACTCTGTCTCGGCCTGGAAGTCGTGACGGCACAAGGCGAAATCTGGAACGGCTTGGGCGGGCTGCGCAAGGACAACACCGGCTACGATTTGCGCGACCTGTTCATCGGCGCGGAAGGAACGCTGGGTATCATCACGGCCGCCGTATTGAAGCTATTCCCTCAGCCCAAGGCCCAACTCACCGCCCTGGCCGCTTTGCAATCGCCTGAGAATGCGCTCAAGCTTCTGACCATCGCCCAACAGCGCTGCGGCGCCATGCTAACCGGCTTCGAACTGATGTCGGATTTCTGCATGCAACTGGTGACCAAGCATTTTCCGCAGATGCGCCTGCCCTTCTCCGAAAGCCATGCCCAGTACGTCTTGATGGAGCTTTCCGACAGCGAATCCGAAGAACACGCCAATGCGGCACTGGAGGCAGTCATTGCGGACGCGCTGGAACAGGATGTGATCCAGGACGCCGCGCTAGCGTCCTCGCTCGCACAGTCACGGGCACTGTGGAACTTGCGCGAGCACATTCCGCTGGCGCAGGCCGAGGAAGGCAAGAACATAAAGCACGATATTTCGGTTCCCATTTCCCGGATCGGTGATTTCATTCGCGACACCGATCTGCTGCTGCAGCAGCATTTTTCCGCCTGCCGCATGGTGACTTTTGGCCACCTCGGCGACGGCAACCTGCACTACAACGTCTCGGCGCCCGAAGGCGGGAACGATGACGAATTCCTGCTCAAGCAGGAAGCAATCAACCGCGTCGTGCATGACAGCGTGCAGCGCTTCGGTGGTTCGATCTCGGCGGAACACGGCCTGGGCGCGCTCAAGCGCGAAGAAATCCGCCGCTACAAGTCGACCGTCGAAATCGGTCTGATGCAAGCGCTCAAGCAGGCGCTCGATCCACTGGGCATCCTGAACCCGGGCAAGGTAGTATAGGCAGTCGGCAGTCGAAAATTCAAACAACAGGGGGGACTCATGCCGAGGATAATGCCACTGTGCGTCTGCGCGCCGTTGCTGGCTCTCGTTGCTGCACCGGCCTGCGCCGTCTACAAATGCGAAACGGAAGGCCGGGTCGCCTATAGCGACAGGCCCTGCCCCAATGGGAAGCTCATCGCGACGGACAGCGCTCCGGTCGACCGGGAAAGCGCCGAGCGGCAAAACATCCGCGAAAAAAGCGAGCTGAAACGCCTCGAGCACGAACGCCACAAACGCGAAGCGCAGGAGGAAAAGGAGCGCCAACGCATCGCGCAGGCCAATGCCGCCAAGCAGAAGCGCTGCGCCAAACTCGCGCTGCGCAATCGGCATGCGCAAGAGGACGCCGCAGCCGCGGTCGGCAAGGGGCGCGAAGGAGCAGCGCTCAAGGCGCGCCGCATCGACGATCAGTACCAGCTGGAGTGTGGCGGCTAGAGCGAATGTGAAGTGACCGGCGAAGCCGGGCTGGATCGGTCTTGCTCCAGGAGGAGCAGATTTGCGGCCAATATGCCGCCCGCCCGTGACGCAATGCGGACATGCCAGTTCCTATGCGCCCGACAGGGGCCGCAAGGCCGCGCCTGGGCTATTCGGCCGGCCGCGACAAGGCCTGACTAGGCCGGAATCCCCCGTTTCGCTTGGCGCGTCCGGGCGCCTCTGCCGGACAGGGTCGCGCTTTTGGGGTAAAGTAGGCCCAACCCCCAATCGACCAAGTCTTGCCTTGCTGTTAATTCATGTCGAAATCGATTTCTTTTGTTGCAAATCCTTCAACCCCTTCCCCGGAGACTTTCAACGTCGAAGAACTGCGTAATCGCTGCGCGGCTTGCAGCATGCATGAGCTCTGCCTGCCCATGGGCCTCGACGAAGCGGACATGGGCCGTCTTGACCAGATCATCGGACGCCGACGCAAGGTGCCGCGGGATGGCACCCTGTACCGCGTCGGCGACACCTTTGTCAATCTGTACGCGATCCGACTCGGCCACTTCAAGACCTTCCAGATCAATCCGGACGGCGACCAGCAGGTCACCGGTTTCCAGATGGCCGGCGAGCTGCTGGGCATGGACGCCATCAGTACCGATCGCCACCATTGCAATGCCGTCGCCCTGGAAGACTCGGAAGTCTGCGAGATTCCCTTCGCCCGGCTTGAAACCCTGTTCGGCGAAATCCCGACACTGCTGCGCCACTTCCACCGAATGATGAGCCAGGAAATCACGCGCGAGCAGAGCGTCATGCTCCTGCTCGGCAACATGCGGGCCGAGCAGCGCTTTGCCGCCTTCCTGGTCAATCTCTCTTCCCGCTACGCAGCGCGCGGCTACTCTCCGAGCAGCTTTCAGTTGCGCATGAGCCGCGAAGAGATCGGCAACTATCTTGGACTGACCATAGAAAGCATCAGCCGCCTGCTATCGAAATTCAAGAAGCGCGGCCTGCTCAAGGTCAGCAACCGGGATCTGGAAATTCTCGATCTGACGACCGTCAAGGCCATGGCGGCGGGTACGCAACCCTGCGACTAGCCGACGCAGCGCTCAGGCCCGCAAAGCCTGTGCATTTGGTGAGCGCATCAGATAGCAAGTCAGGAAGCTGGCCAGCGAGCAGAACAGCCAGAAGCAAAAGAAGCCGACCGTGTATACGGCCAGCGAGGTCGCCTCGAGGTCACCCGCTAGCAGCGTCAGGTCGCGCGGATCGAACAGCGAGAAAAAGAATCCTTCCGCGACGATTGCCACGATGAAGGACGGCCAAAGGACGGTCATGATCATACGCGCCATACATCTCCTCTCCGGGGAGACCACGCGCTCCGGGGCACGCTCCATGCGGCGCGCGCCCGTCCTGTCGTTAGTCTCCTTACTCTCTTCTTTCTTTTCTTGGCAGGCGCTGCATTGGCGACGCCCGGTTTATCCGACCAACTCTGTGGTGGCCTGGATATCGATTTGCGGCTGCTGCGGCCATGTCCATGTGCCATGCAGCCGCCAATCGCTTTGCTCTCCCTCGATGCGCACTTGCCAGCGTGCGATGTCCAGCATGGGCAGGGCAATCGAGAAATCGCCGTTCCCGTCAGCCTGCGCTTCGAGCACAAGATCACGGGCCGGTTGAGTAGAATGTACCAGCGAAATTGAAAGCTTTCCAGTCTTCGCTTGTCCGTGACTGAAAATTTTTCCGCTCAGGCGGCCGGCGGCGGCGTCGTACCGCAGTTGTGCGGACATCCCCAGGCTTTCGGCCATGCGGTCGCGCCGCAGATCCTGGTTGATCGCCTTCCCCTGCTTGTAGTAGTCATCCACCACCAGCGCGTCCTGCCGGGAAAACGCCAGCCAGGCGGTCACGAAGCCGGCGACCACGACCAGCGCCGGGCCGAGCATCAACAGCCAGGGCCAACGCTGCGTGTACCAGGGTTTTCCGGCATCCGGATGGACATCTGTCAAAGTTTGCATTCCGTTCCTTTATTTCTCAACGCGGTACGATGAATACCGCCTTTTCCTTCACGCGCAGTCTTTCGTCGTCCAGAGCCTGCACTTCGAAGGCAATCTTGTTCGAGCCCTTTTCGCCCTTGCCCGGGGCAACCCGGACCCGCACCGGCACGCCGCGCGATTCCGTGCCCTGCAGTTCGACCACATCCGGCGTCGCCAGTGCGATCGTCTCCAGGCCGGATACGGTGATGCGATAGCGGTGCGGGAATTCGTCGGTATTCATGATCTGTAGGCGATAGACATTCTCGATCATGCCGTCTTCCACTTCCCGGCCCATCGAACCGCGGTCGCGGATCACATCCACCTTGAGCGGTGTACGCGTGAGCAGCGAGCCGATGAATACCGCGACGATGACGCTCAGAATGGCGGTATAGACCAGCACCCGGGGACGGAAGGCGCGTCGCCAGATGTCCTTCGACGACAGCCTCTGCTTCATGCCGTTTTCGGTCGAGTAGCGGATCAGGCCGCGCGGCAGGCCGACCTTGTCCATCACCGAATCGCAGGCGTCGATGCAGAGTGCGCAGCCGATGCATTCGTACTGCAAGCCGTTGCGAATATCGATGCCGGTCGGGCAGACCTGCACGCACATCGTGCAGTCGATGCAATCGCCAAGGCCTGTGCGCGCGGCATCCTTGCCGCTTGCGCCGCGCGGCTCGCCCCGCTCCTGGTCGTAAGTGACAATCAGGGTGTCCTTGTCGAGCATCGAACTCTGGAAGCGCGCGTACGGGCACATGTACATGCACACCTGCTCGCGCAGCCAGCCGGCATTACCATAGGTTGCCAGCGAATAAAAGAGGATCCAGAACCATTGCCACGGCCCGAGCTCCAGCGAAAGGACTTCCTTGCTGAGCACATCGATCGGCGTGAAATAGCCGACGAAGGTGAACCCCGTCCACAAGGCCAGGGCGCCCCATACCAGGTGCTTGGTACTCTTGCGGCCGAACTTCGCCATGGACCACGGTTGCTTGTCCAGGCGCATGCGCGCGCTGCGGTTGCCCTCGATCTTGTTCTCGATCCACATGAACATCTCGGTGTAGACCGTCTGCGGACAGGAATAGCCGCACCACAGGCGCCCGCCTACCGCGGTGAACAGGAATAGCGCATAGGCGCAGATGATGAGGAGTACGGCCAGGTAGATGAAGTCCTGCGGCCACAGGACGATGCCGAAAATGTAGAACTTTCGGGCGCCGAGATCGAATAGCACGGCCTGACGGTCATTCCAGCTCAGCCAGGGCAGGCCGTAGAAGACGATTTGCGTCAGCCACACGAAGACCCAACGCCAGCTGGCGTACCAGCCCTTGATCTCGCGGGGATAAATTTCTTCCCGCGCCTTGTACATCTTGATGACCGATACTTTGGGAGCCGGTTCGCCCATTGCATTACTCGCTACTAAAGTGTGATACCAGCGCCGGCAGACCGACGACACAAGGCCGGTCCGGACGTTCCCCCTTCTTTCGAAGGAAGAGCATTGGGACCGGCCTTGGACCGCACGGAATTATGCCGGATAACTCAATGCCCTGCCTTGTCCACCTTGCCGTTGTTCGACAGGCCCCAGACATAGGCAGCCAGCACATGCACCTTGTCTTCGCCAAGGAAGTCCTTGAACGCCGGCATGGTGTTGCTGCGGCCCTTGCGGATGGTTTCCATGATGGTTTCAGCGCTGCCGCCATACAACCAGATCTTGTCGGTCAGGTTGGGAGCGCCAAGCGCCTGGTTGCCCTTGCCGTCGGCGCCGTGGCAGGCTGCGCAGGAAGCGAACTTGGCCTTGCCGAACACCGCCTTGATCGGATCCGAGGCCGCAGAGCCGGACAGGCTCAGGACGTAGTGCGCGACGTTTTCCACATCCTTGTCCGAGCCGAGCGCGACTGCCATCGGCGGCATGTTGCCGCGGCGTCCTTCCATGATGCTGGTCTTGATGACTTCCGGCGCTCCGCCGTACAGCCAGTCGTTGTCGGCCAGGTTCGGAAAGCCCTTGCTGCCGCGCGCGTCGGAACCGTGGCACTGCGCGCAGTAGGTCAGGAACAGGCGCTCGC
>JAEWBA010000057.1 GCA_023391395.1 Pseudomonadota bacterium | reverse complement strand
CCGCCTACCCGGTCATCAAGCGCCTGCGCCAGGAAGAAAAGGAAAAGGGCCTGGAGGTGTTCCGCAAAGTCGTCAACATTTCTTCCATCGTCGGCATGGGCGGCAATGCTGGCCAGGTCAACTACTCGTCCGCCAAGGCCGGCGTGATCGGCCTGACCAAGACCCTCTCCAAGGAGTGGGGCCACCTGGGCGTGAACGTCAACTGCGTCGCCTTCGGCCACATCGAAACCCGGCTCACCCAGCCGCTGGACGGAGACCCCGTGCGCGTCGAAATCGAAGGCAAGGAAATCCGCCTTGGCGTCGGCAAGCACATGCTCGAAGTGATCACCAGCCAGGTGCCGCTGGGACGCGGCGGCAGCATCGAGGAAGCGGCAGACGTGGTCTACATGTTCTGCTCCCCGGAATCGAACTACGTATCCGGCCAGGTGCTGGTCTGCGGCGGCGGGCTGGCGCTGGCCTGAAGCCGCCCTTTGCCCGTCACGGCGCAGACCACAGACATACAGAAAAGAGGAGCAGGCAATGAGCGAGAAAGTTTTCGTGGTGGGAGTGGGGATGATTCCCTTCTCCCGGCCGGGGCAGAGTCCGGCCTATTTCGAAATGGGCGCCGACGCCACCCGGGCGGCGCTGGCCGATGCCGGCCTCGGCTATGACAGCGTGCAGCAGGCATTCGCCGGCTATGTCTACGGCGACTCGACCAGCGGCCAGCGTGCGCTCTACGAAGTCGGCATGAGCGGCATTCCTGTCCTCAATGTCAACAACAACTGCTCCAGCGGATCGAGCGCCCTGTTCCTGGCGCGCCAGGCGATGCAGAGCGGCGCCGTGGATTGCGCGCTGGCGCTGGGTTTCGAACAGATGCAGCCTGGCGCGATCGGTTCGATGTTCGACGACCGTCCTTCCGCCTTTGCCCGATTCGACGAGGTCACGGACCAGCGTTCAGGCCTGCCCGAAATGCCCATGGCCCTGCGCTATTTCGGCGGCGCCGGCAAGGAGCACATGCAGAAGTACGGCACCAAGCTGGAAACCTTCGCCAAGGTACGCGCCAAGGCCAGCCGCCATGCGGCCAACAATCCGCTGGCCTTGTTCCGGAAACCGCTGAGCGTGGAAGACGTGCTCGCCGACCAGGTGCTGATCCCCGGCGTGATGACGCGCCTGATGGCTTGCCCGCCCACCTGCGGTGCCGCCGCTGCCATCCTCGTTACCGAATCCTTTGCACGCCGCCATGGCCTGCGCATGGATGTCGAACTGGTGGCGCAGGCGATGACCACCGACGACCCGGCCACCTTCGGCAGTGGTTCGATGATCAAGCTGGTCGGCGCCGACATGACGCGCAAGGCAGCGGCCCAGGTCTACGAGGCGGCCGGCATCGGCCCCGACGACATCGACCTGTGCGAGCTGCACGACTGCTTCGCCCACAACGAACTCATCACTTACGAAGGCCTCGGCTTCTGCAAGGAAGGCGAGGGTGAGAAGTTCGTCAATGATGGCGACAACACCTATGGCGGCAAGATCGTGACCAATCCTTCCGGCGGCCTGCTGTCCAAGGGCCACCCGCTGGGCGCCACCGGGCTGGCGCAGTGCTACGAGATCACGCAGCAGTTGCGCGGCCAGGCCGAAGCGCGACAGGTGCCGCATGCGCGCGTGGCTTTGCAACACAACCTCGGCATGGGCGGTGCGGCGGTCGTGTCTCTGTATCGACGCGCCTGAAGATGAAAGAGCGCCTGTATCGCGATGCGCCGAAGGCTTTCGACATTCCTCGCCAGGGACTGGGCCTGGTGACCATTTAGCTAGCAAACCCTTAAGGAGATCCAAGAAAATGAAACTCAAGCGACTTTTTTCCGCGCTCTGCCTGGCGGCTGCGGTCACCGCGCCCGCTCACGCGCAGATTTCGGATGACGTCATCCGCATCGGCTTCGTCACCGACATTTCCGGCCCCTACGCCGATCCCGACGGCATGGGCGGCGTCGAAGCCATCCGCATGGCGATCGAAGACATGGGCGGCCAGATCAACGGCAAGAAGATCGAACTGCTGTATGTCGACCACCAGAACAAGGCCGACGTCGGCGCTTCCAAGGCACGTGAGTGGATCGACCAGAGGGGCGTCGACATGATCATCGGCGGCAGCAACTCTTCCGTTGCACTGGCGCTGAACACCATCACCCGTGAAAAGAAGGTGCCGTTCTTCCCGGTCGGCGCCGGCACCACGCTCCTGACCAACCAGCAATGCAGCCCCTACACCGCGCACTGGGCCTACGACACCGCCGCATTGTCCAAGGGCGTCGCGCAATCCATGGTGAAGCAGGGCGTGAAGGACTGGTACATGCTGATCGTCGATAACGCATTCGGCACCAGCATGGAAGTCGATCTGACCAAGGCCGTGAAGGGCGCCGGCGGTAACGTGGTCGGCTCCATCCGCCATCCGTTGGGCGCGAGCGACTTCTCCTCCTTCCTGCTGACCGCGCAAGCCAAGAAGCCGGACGTTCTGGCGCTCTTGAACGCTGCCGGCGACACCGTCAATACGGTGAAGACGGCCAGCGACTTCGGCCTGACCAAGAACATGAAGCTTGCCAGCGTGCTGCTGTTCATCAACGACGTGCACGCCATCGGCCTGAAGCAGACCCAGGGCATGTACCTGACCGACTCCTGGTACTGGAACCGCACGCCGGAAAGCAC
>JAEWBA010000366.1 GCA_023391395.1 Pseudomonadota bacterium | reverse complement strand
ACCGTACCCTGCGCGACCGCGGCTACAAGCAGCCGATCTACCAATCGCACGCCGTGTCCAACCAGGACTTCCTGCGCGTGGGCGGCAAGGCGGTGGAAGGCGGTTTGCTGGCAGTGGCGCCGGTTCTGGTGGCCGAGCAGCTTCCCGATTCCCATCCCAACAAGAAGGCGGGCGTGGCTTTCGTGAAGGCGGTCGAAGCCAAGTACGGCGCCAACACCCGCTCGACCTTGGCCGGCGCCGCCTGGGACAGCTGGCTCATCCTCGAAAACGCTCTCGGCCCGGCCCTCAAGGCAGCCAAGCCCGGCACGCCGGAATTCCGCGAGCATCTGCGCACCGCCCTGGAAAAGACCTCGAAGGTGGTAGGCGCCAACGGCACCTACACCATGAGTGCAGAGGACCATGGCGGCTACGATCCGAAGTCCGCGGTGCTGGTGGAGATCAACAACGGCAGCTGGAAGCTGGTCAAGTAAGCCCGAGCGGCCCGTTCTGATCGTCGCCGCTATCTGCCATGACGCGAGTCGAGGCAGGCAGCGGCGCAGCGGAGAGTGGCCGGGCGCCCGTCGCCCCGCCACTCTTCGTCGTATAAAACCCTTGCTGCCCGCCGCGCGCAAGCGCCTGCGGTGCCGGATGTGGAGCGTCGCATCGGTCGGCGCCCTGCGTTCACGTTCCAAATCATTCCCCGACGCGGCCGGCGTCGCTGTCCTGCCGGCCGCTGTCGGACTGGAGTTCAATCTCATGGATGCTCAGATATTCGCCCTGCTGGCGCAGGACGGCATCACCAACGGCGCAATCTATGCGCTGCTGGCGCTGGCGCTGGTCCTGGTATTTGCCGTCACCCGGGTGATTTTCATTCCGCAGGGCGAATTCGTCGCCTGGGGCGCGTTGACCATTGCGGCGCTGGAAACCGGCCGCCTGCCTGGCACAGTATGGGTTCTGGTCACCGCCGGTGCGGCAGTGCTTGTGTGCGACGTGCTGGATCAGGTACGCGGCAAGCGCAAGATCGCGCTGTGGCGCTCCGTCCTGGTCAATGCCGTCTATCCGCTGCTCCTCGCTGCCCTGATTTGGGCGGTGCCGCTGCAGGACATGCCGGTACTGGTGAAGATACTGGCCGCGCTGGCGATTGTCGTGCCTCTGGGGCCGATGATTTATCGCATCGCCTACCAGCCGGTGGCCGAGGGTTCAGTGCTGCTATTGATGATCGTCTCGGTCGCGGTGCACTTCATGATGGTCGGCATCGGCCTGTTCCTCTTCGGGCCCGAGGGTTCGCGCACGGCGCCGCTGAGCGACGCCCAGATCGAGCTGGGCAGCCTGGTGATCGGCGGGCAGACCATTGCCGTGCTTCTCACTTCGCTGGTTCTCATCATTGCGCTTTACCTGTTCTTTGACCGCACGGTCTACGGCAAGGCCTTGCGCGCCACTGCGATGAACCGCAACGGCGCGCGCCTGATGGGCATTTCGCCGCTGCTGGCGGGGCGCCTGACCTTCCTGCTGGCGGCCTTGATCGGCGTGCTGTCGGGAGCGCTGGTGGCGCCCCTCACCACCATCTATTACGACAGCGGCTTCCTGATCGCGTTGAAGGGTTTCGTCGCCGCCATCATAGGCGGCATGGCCAGTTATCCGCTGGCTGCCGGCGGCGCGCTGCTGGTCGGCCTGCTGGAGTCGTTTGCCTCGTTCTGGGCCAGCGCATTCAAGGATGTCATCGTGTTTACCGTGATCATTCCCGTTTTGTTGTGGCGCTCCTTGGGCTCGCGCCATGTAGAGGAGGAAGAAGCATGAAATCCGCTTCCTTCAAGGGCTTGCAAGTCGATTCGCGCATGGCGCTGGCAGTCTTCCTCGCCCTCACTGCCTGCGCGCCGCTGGTCCTGCCGGAGTTTTACGTCACCATTTTCAACTACATCGGCCTGGCAGCCATGGTGGCCCTCGGGCTGGTCCTGCTCACCGGGATCGGCGGCCTGAATTCCTTCGGACAGGCTGCCTTCGTCGGCCTGGGCGCCTATACCACTGCCTGGCTTACCACGACGACCGACGCGCCGGCCTGGCTGCAGTTCGCCGTCGGTTCGCCCTGGATGGGCCTGGTGGCCGCTCTGCTGGTGACGGCCCTGGTGGCGCTGATCCTCGGGTCGGTGACCCTGAAGCTGTCCGGCCATTACCTGCCGCTCGGAACCATGGCCTGGGGCCTCAGCCTGTATCTGTTGTTCGGCAATCTCGAAGTGCTGGGCGGTCATACCGGCCTGCGCGGCATTCCGCCCATCGAGATCTTCGGCTATCAGTTGACCGACGACCGCCAGTTTTTCTACCTGGTCTGGGCCTTCCTGATCGTGGCCGTGATCACCACGCAAAACCTGCTCGATTCGCGCGAGGGACGCGCTATCCGCGCCTTGAAGGGCGGCATGGTGATGGCCGAGGCGATGGGCGTGAATACGGCGCGCGCGCGCATGGTGATCTTCCTGATCGCCGCCTTGCTGGCCGCCGCTTCGGGCTGGCTGTATGCCCACATGCAGCGCTACGTCAATCCGGCGCCTTTCGGGCTGCACATCGGCATCGAATACCTGTTCATGGCGGTGGTCGGCGGCGTTGGCCACGTATGGGGCGCGCTGGTGGGAGCGGGCTTGATCACGGTGCTCAAGCACTGGCTGCAGGACTTGCTGCCGGCCCTGCTCGGCAGTGCCGGCCATTTCGAGATCGTGGTGTTCGGTGCCCTGATGCTGATCGTGCTGCATCGCGCGCGCCAGGGTATGTGGCCCTTGCTGACCGCGGTGGTGCCGGCCAGCGGCCGCAGGAAACGCATCGATCCCGCCAGCGAGCCCTTCCCGCGTCGCACCCAGCCGCCGGCCGGGGAGGTGGTCCTGGAAGCGCGCAACGTGACGCGCCGCTTCGGCGGCCTGGTGGCGAACAACAACATGAACCTGGAGCTGCGCGCTGGCGAAATCCTGGCCTTGATCGGCCCCAACGGTGCCGGCAAGAGCACCATGTTCAACCAGCTTTCCGGCGTCGATACGCCGACCTCGGGTGAGGTCGTGTTCCGCGGCCGCCCGGTGCAGGGATCGAGTTCGCGCGAAATCGCCGCCATGGGCATGAGCCGCACCTTCCAGCATGTGCGCCTATTGCCCACCATGAGCGTGCTGGAAAACGTCGCCATCGGCGCGCACCGGCGCGGCAGCAAGGGTGTGTTGCCGTCCGCCTGGCGCCTGGACCGCAAGGAGGAGGCGCGCCTGTTGCACGAGGCGGCGATCCAGATCGAGCGGGTCGGGCTCAAGGACTACATGCACGAAGAGGCGGGTAGCCTGGCGCTCGGCCAGCAACGCATCCTGGAAATCGCGCGCGCCCTCTGTTCCGATCCCTGCGTCCTGTTGCTGGACGAACCGGCCGCCGGTCTGCGCCTGAAGGAAAAACAGGCCCTGGCCGACCTGCTGCGGCGCCTGCGCTCGGAAGGCATGGCCGTGCTCCTGGTCGAGCACGACATGGATTTCGTGATGGGCCTGGTGGACCGCGTGGTAGTGATGGAGTTCGGGGAAAAGATCGCCGAAGGCTTGCCCGAAGAAGTGCAGAAGGACCCCACCGTTTTGGAAGCTTATCTCGGAGGAGCTGACTGATGAGCGGCAATGTTCTGGAAGTGCGCGACCTCCACGTCGCCTACGGCAAGGTCGAAGCCCTGTCCGGCATCGACCTCGAGGTCGGTGAGGGACGGATCGTCACCGTGATCGGCCCCAATGGCGCCGGCAAGACCACCATGCTGTCGGCCATCATGGGCGTCTTGCCCTCGCGCGGGCAGATCCGTTTCGACGGCAAGGCCGAATCGCGGCCCGAGGTGGAAGAAATGGTGGCGCGCGGCATGAACCTGGTGCCGGAGAAGCGCGAGTTGTTCGCCGAGATGAGCATCGAGGACAACCTGCTGCTAGGCGCTTTCCATCGCTATCGGACCGGACGGCGCGACCACGCCGCCACCATGGAAGAAGTGTTTGCGCTGTTTCCGCGGCTCAAGGAGCGCCGCACGCAGGAAGCCGGCACGCTGTCGGGCGGCGAGCGTCAGATGCTGGCCGTGGGCCGTGCCCTGATGGCCAAGCCGCGCCTGCTCATGCTGGACGAGCCGAGCCTGGGTCTGGCCCCGCTGATCGTGCGCGAGATCTTCCGCATCATCGCCGAGCTGCGTGCGCGCGGCGTGTCCATCCTGCTGGTGGAGCAGAACGCCCGCGCCGCCCTGCAGGTGGCCGACTATGCCTATGTGCTGGAAAACGGCGCGGTCAAGATGCACGGCCCGGCACACGAGCTGCGCGGCGATCCGCGCGTGATCGAAAGCTACCTGGGCCTGGGCAGCAAGCACCAGGAAGTCCTGGTCGGCTGAGCGCTAGCAAGGCCGTCCTCGCCCTACTGGCCGGCCGCGCGCTTTGCCTGGAGCAGGCAGTGCGCCAGTGCATTTTCCTCGGCCTCCAGGTAAGCCTGGCCGCCAAGATAATGCAGGCGGAAGGCCCGCAAAGAGGCCTCGGGCAGGGCAGGGTCGTAGCCGAGCGCGACCAGCGCCGTGTACAGCTCAACATTCGGCGGCGCGGCAGGCAAGGGCCGTTCGCACCACAGCCCGAATCCATGCAAGGCCAGCAGCCGCCATGGGAACAGGGCGCTCGGGTCCTGCTTGCGCGCCGGCGCCACGTCCGCGTGCGCAATGAAATTCGCGGCCGGAATCCCGTAACGCTGGCGCAAGTCCGCCAGCAGCATCAGTAGTGCCGCGATTTGCGGCTCGGCAAAGGGCTCTTTGCCATCGTTGTCCAGCTCGATGCCGATCGAGGCGGAGTTCACATCCGTCTGCCCGCCCCACCAGGATTGTCCGGCGTGCCAGGCGCGGGCGTTTTCTTCTACCAGTTGAATGATGGTGCCGTCCCGGCTGATCAGATAATGCGCACTGACCTTGCGTTCGCGGTCGGTCAAGGTGCGCAGCGCATCTTCCACGGTATGGTTGGTCGTGTGATGCAGGATCACCAGGTTCGGTCGGCGCTGATCGAAGTTGGGTGAATCGATCCGCACGACCGGCAGGGCGGTACGCGGCGGGATCGGCGCACAGGCAGCGAGCAGGGCGACGATGGCCGGGAGACAGGCGAGGCGCAGACGGATCATGGCAGGATGGCCGGCCGAAGCGCGGCGGGGAAAGACAGGCTTTTGACAGTCGGCAAAGTACAATCCTTCTCGGACACCTAAAACCCTTTATTGAGGAAGCCGGCAATGACGACTTTGATCCTCGGACTTTTCATTTTTCTTGGCACGCATTCCGTGCGCATCTTTGCCGATGACTGGCGCAGTGTGCAAGTCTCGGAATATGGCGAGAAGGCATGGAAAGGAGGATATACCCTCGTATCCCTGCTCGGTTTCGGCTTGATCATATGGGGCTATGTGGTGGCCCGGCAGGCGCCGACAGTATTGTGGATCCCTCCAATCGCTACGCGGCACATCGCTGCCTTGCTCACGCTGATCTCCTTCATCCTGCTGGCGGCGGCCTATGTGCCCCGCAACAGCATCAAGGCCGGCTTGCATCATCCCATGGTACTGGGCGTGGCGATCTGGGCCTTTGCCCATCTGCTGGCAAACGGAACGCTGGCCGATGTGATCCTGTTCGGCAGTTTCCTGGTCTGGGCGATCTTATCTTTCCTGGCCGCGCGCAAGAGGGATCGCCTCGCGAATATCCAATATCCCTCCGGAACTTCGGGCGGGACGATCGCCGCGGTGGTGACAGGCGCCGTGGCCTGGGCCTTGTTCGCCTTCTGGCTGCATGGCTTGCTGATCGGCGTCAGGCCGTTTTCCTAATCCGCTGCGCGAGCAGGGCGCCCCAGGTTACTGGATATTTCCCAAGCCATTCGGGCCTTCGGTAAATCGTTCTTCAGCACTGAAGGAACTGCCAGCCCCGGCTCGCACCCTTCGCGCTTTGCTCATGTAAAATAATCCCCGGGTGTCAGCTGCATTCTGCGGCGAGACAGGTTCATGCGTCGGTCGGGCCGCCACGCAGCGAGATCACGACTCATGAACCGGCATCCCTCCCAGCAGAGACTTCCGCGTGCGCAGCTTTTGGCAGAGCGCGCCTTTTCCACCCTCGAGCGCTTTCTCCATATCGAAGCCGTCAGCGGCATCGTGCTGCTCATTGCAGCGGCGATTGCCTTGATATGGGCAAACTCCCCCTGGGCGCACAGCTACCACGCTCTTTGGCATGCTCCATTGTCGCTAGGGCTGGGCGATGCCGTCTTTTCCCGGCCTCTCCATTTCTGGATCAACGATGCCTTGATGACGATTTTCTTCCTCGTGGTGGGGATGGAAATCCGGCGCGAAATCCATGAAGGGGCACTCAGCGACATCCGGCAAGCCGTGCTGCCGATCGCGGCGGCGGTGGGCGGTGTCCTGGTCCCGGCCCTGATTTACCTGGCCCTGAATGGCGAGGCCAGCCGGCAGAATGGCTGGGCCGTGCCGACCGCAACCGACATTGCCTTCGCGGTCGGCGTGCTGGCGCTGCTGGGGCGATCCATACCCGGCAATGTGCGGATTTTCCTGTTGACGCTGGCCATCATCGATGACGTCATCGCCGTATTGATCATTGCCTTTTTCTACTCCGGTGGCCTCGATTACAGCGGGTTTGCCATCGCGGGCCTGGGCCTTGTCATGGTTCTTGGCCTGCAGCAGATCGGCATCGGCTCTGCATACGCCTATGTCCTGCCCGGAGCGGTGGTGTGGGCCGGGCTGCTGAAAACCGGAGCCCACCCGACCCTGGCCGGCGTCGTGCTCGGGCTCATGACGCCGGTGAGTTCGCGCCGGATGCGTGAGCGGCCGCTGGATACGCTCTCGCGTATCGTCAACGAGCTGCTGGGCGG
>JAEWBA010000312.1 GCA_023391395.1 Pseudomonadota bacterium | reverse complement strand
CCCATATGACCGGCGGCTTTGCCGCGTCGCGCCCCTCGCGCACATAGAAGCCGAGGCGTTCGGCCACATGCTGGCGATAGCCCGGTTCGCGCCGCCCTCGCCACCAAAGCCGGGCCAATGCCACCGGCAGAACCAGTCCCCAGGCGAAGGAATAGATGAACCGCATCAGACCAGCTTGCGGCCCGTGAGACGGGTGAGGGTGAAGAGCGGGCTGGCATCCGGGTTGTACTGCCGCGCCACCGGCAGATGCAGCGTCTGCTCCATCATGTATTGCCCCGACATGGCGGCGTGGGAAGTCTGGTCCGAGAAGCAGACCCAGACCGAGCCCGGCGGGAAGGGCATCGTTACCTGCGGCGCATTTTTCTGGTAATCCAGGTCGGATTTCATGCCGTCGTGTATCTGTAGCATCAAGTGATCGTATTCGCTGCGCAGGGACTTGGTGACGCGCAATGCCTCCAGCGCCTTGGCCTGCCAGCGCGAATAAGGCTTGGCACGCGGTAGGAAGCGCTTGGCGACATCCTCGAACGGCTCGCCGACGCGCCATACGCGCGCTTCGCCCTCCGAGTTGATGTTGGTGAATACCCGCAATATCCGCTCGCCCCGATTCGGACGCGAGGGGAAGGCATCGATGTGCAGGCGTCGATCATCCGCTCGCAAGGACTGGACCCGTGTCTCCACCCTTATCGGGCGAAAGCTGGTCGGCGCCAGGCGCAAGGCGCCACTGTAGCGCGGCAGCAGGGAACGGATCAGGGACTGCGCCTGCTCGCGGAAACGTCCGATCATCGCAGCCAATGTTTTCTGTTTTGCGGCATCGCCGAGTGCCCCTTTCAATTTTCCCTCAGCATCCAGGCTGATATTGCGCGATTTCGGATCGAGGATGGCCGGCGTCAGCAGCGGCATTTCTTCGCTCTGCAACTCGAACTGCAGCTTGGGGAAATACAAGACCTTGCCTGCCTCCACGGCGGCAATCCAGCTCTCGTGGGCGCCGCTGAAGCTCCACCCCAGGGAAAGGATTTCGAGAATTTGCGGTTCCATCGCACCCCACTATGCTGTGTCGGTTTTGACAGACTGCATCTTGCCTTGCATTTCCAACAGGAAGGCGATCGCTTCCCTCACTTGCGCCAGTTGCGGCGGCTGTTTCAGGTCGCCCAGGTTGATGATGTTCGGCGACCAGTCGCCCTCCGTCTTCCAACGGGGAGAATCGCAATACAACTCGATGGTGGGACGATTGAAGGCGGCGGCAATATGCGTCAGCCCGGTATCGACCCCGATCGCCAGCGCGGCCCGCTGCGCCAGCAGGACCGCCTCCATCATCGACAGCTTCGGCAATACCCGCGCACTGCGCATTTGCGTAGCCAGGCGCTGCGCATCACGCCACTCGTCCTCGCTGCCCCAGGGCAGCAAGACCGGCATGCCGCGCGCATCCAGCTCCCTTGCCACTGCTATCCAGTTCGCCTCGTCCCAGCGCTTTGCCGCGCGCGCGGTTGCGTGGAAAAAGACCGCATACGGCTCAGCAGGCAGCCAGGGCGGACGCGGCATTTTCGGTGCCTGCAGCGCGAAATCTGCGGGCCCGTCAATTGTATATCCGAGCGCGGCCGCCGCTACCATGCGCGCGCGCAAAACCGCGTGCGTCCGCGCGCCGACCCGCACGCTCTCGCTATGGAAGATGCGCGACAGGGCTTCATAGCCGGAGCCTTCCGTGCCGTTGGCAAGGCCGACGCGCCGGCCGTCCGCAGCCAGTCGCGCCATTCCCATCACCACACCGGTCTTGAGCAAGCCCTGGGTATCGAAGACAAAGTCGTAAGTCTCGCGCCGCAATTCCTTATGGAAATCGCGCATCTGTGCACGCGTCTCTGCCAACCGCAAGCTCTTGCGCCAGCGCCGCAGCGCGAACGGGATGACGCGGCGCACGCCGGCATTCAGGCGCACCAGATCGGCGTAGGCCTCCTCGACCGTCCAGTCGATGATGGCATCGGGAAAATGGCGCAGGATATCCGCCACCATCGGCATGTTGTGGACTACGTCGCCGAGCGAGGAAACGCGCACGATCAGAATTTTCACGCTGCGCCCCCGCACTGCACTTCCATTCTTCTACTGCAGTCAGAACGGCAGCCTGGCATCCGGCTTGACACCCAGAATGGCATTCTTGAATTCCTGTTGAATGCGCTGCAAGGCTTCCGGCGAATCGCCCTCGAAACGCATCACCACCACCGGGGTGGTGTTGGAAGGCCGCGCCAGTCCGAAACCGTCGGCATACTCGACCCGCACACCATCGATGTCCACCACCGCCTGCGCATCCGGGAAGCGCGCTTCCTTCTGCAGGCGTTCGACCAGGGTGAAGTTTTCGCCCTCCTCCAGGTGCAGATGCAGTTCCGGCGTGCTGTCGGACTGCGGCAAGGCATTGAGGGTGGCGGACGGGTCCTCCAACCGGGACAGCAATTCGAGCAGGCGCGCGCCCGCGTACAGGCCGTCGTCGAAACCGTACCAGCGGTCCTTGAAGAAGATATGGCCGCTCATCTCGCCGCCCAGCGGCGCGCCGGTCTCGCGCATCTTCGCCTTGACCAGCGAATGACCGGTCTTCCACATCAGCGCCGTACCGCCGTGCTTCTTCACCCACGGCGCGATATGGCGCGTGCACATGACGTCGTAGAGTATCTGCTCGCCCGGATGGCGGCCCAGCACGTCCTGCGCGAACAGCATCAGTTGCCGGTCCGGGTAAATGATCTTGCCATCCTTGGTCACCACGCCCAGCCGGTCGCCGTCGCCGTCGAAAGCCAGGCCGATCTCGGCATCGGTCTCTTTCAGGCAGGCGATCAGATCCTGCAGGTTTTCGGGATGCGCCGGGTCGGGATGGTGGTTGGGGAAGTTACCGTCCACTTCGCAGAACAGCTCGCGCACTTCGCAATTCAGCGCACGGTACAGCTCGCCCGCGAAGGCGCCCGCCACGCCATTGCCGCAATCGACGGCAATCTTCATCGGGCGGGCCAGCTTCACGTCGGAGACGATGCGTTCCAGGTAGGCGGTCTTGATGTCGTGCGTGCGGTACGCCCCATTACCGGCGGCGAAATCGCCTCTGACGATGGTGCGATGCAAGGCCTGGATCGCCTCGCCGTAGATCGCCTCGCCGCCCAGCACCATCTTGAAGCCGTTGTAGTCGGGCGGATTGTGGCTGCCCGTGACCATGACGCCGGATTGGGCATCGAGCACATGGGTGGCGAAGTACAGCACCGGCGTAGCGACCACACCCAAGTCGATCACATCGATGCCCGCACGCTGCAAACCGGATGCCAGGGCCTGCGCCAGCTCGGGACCGGACAGGCGGCCGTCGCGGCCGATCACCACGGTCTGCTCGCCGCGCGTGCGGGCGGCAGTGCCGAAGGCCTGGCCGATCTGGCGCGCGATGCCAATGTCCAGCGTCTTGCCGACGACGCCGCGGATGTCATAAGCCTTGAAGATGCCGGGAGTAAGAGTCAGCATGATGGAATACCTCTGGTGTGCGCGCGGCGCCGGCTTGGGCCGTGCCACGATATCGCTGCGATGAAAGGACGATGCGATCCCGGTGCGGTCCTGTATGGGGCGTTTTGCAATGCGCCATTCTACCGCACGATTTGCCTACGCTTCGTGCCCGGGATAGCGCGCGCAGGCAAGACCGACCGGGGAGCGGGGTCGCGCCGCTCCCCAGCTGGATGGCGCGGGCCGGCGCACGATGGCTGGCCGCGTGCCCGTCTACTCGTGATAATTGAAGGCGTGATAACCGTGGCGCTTGACCAGTTCGTCGCGCTCGGCGGACTTCAGGTCTTCGCGCACCATTTCCGCGACCAGCTCCTCGAACGAAGTCTTCGGAGACCAGCCCAGTTTGCTGCGCGCCTTGGACGGGTCACCCAGGAGGGTTTCAACTTCGGTGGGGCGGAAGTAACGCGGATCGACGGCGACGATGCACTTGCCGACGGCGTTGTAGCCCTTTTCATCCACGCCCTCGCCTTCCCAGCAGATGGGCATCTCGAGTTCCTTGGCAGCGGCGTTGATGAAGTCGCGCACGCTGTATTGCACGCCGGTGGCAATAACAAAATCTTCCGGCTTGTCCTGCTGCAGCATCATCCATTGCATTTCCACATAGTCGCGCGCATGACCCCAGTCGCGGCGCGCGTTCAGGTTGCCGAGGTAGAGGCAATCCTGCAGGCCGAGCTTGATCCGGGCCAGGGCGCGCGTGATCTTGCGGGTGACAAAGGTTTCGCCGCGAATCGGGCTCTCGTGGTTGAACAGGATGCCGTTGCAGGCATACATGCCATAGGCTTCGCGGTAATTGACCGTGATCCAGTAGGCATACAGCTTGGCGACCGCATAGGGGCTGCGCGGATAGAAGGGCGTGGTTTCCTTTTGCGGGACTTCCTGCACCAGGCCGTACAGTTCCGAGGTGGAGGCCTGATAGAAACGCGTCTTTTTTTCCAGGCCCAGGATGCGGATCGCCTCGAGGATGCGCAGGGCGCCGAGCGCATCTGAGTTCGCCGTGTATTCCGGCTCTTCGAAAGACACCGCGACATGGCTTTGCGCCGCCAGGTTGTAGATTTCGTCCGGCTGCACTTGCTGGATGATGCGGATCAAGCTGGTCGAGTCGGTCAGGTCGCCGTGATGCAAATGGAAGCGCACATCCTGCTCGTGCGGGTCCTGGTACAAGTGGTCGATGCGGTCGGTATTGAACAGCGAGCTGCGGCGCTTGATACCGTGCACCTCGTAACCCTTGGACAAGAGCAGTTCGGCGAGATAGGCACCGTCCTGGCCGGTGACACCCGTAATCAATGCAACCTTGTCGTTTCTTGCCTTCATTAGCATCTCGGATTCCTTTTCTTGCTTGATGAATGCCGGCGCAGTGCAGTCACCGGCCGGACGGGGAAATTCATGCCCTGCCGTAGCTGTCGGAGAAGCGCACGATGTCGTCCTCGCCGAGGTAGCTGCCGCACTGCACCTCGATCAGCACCAGGTCGGTGATGCCGGGGTTTTCCAGCCGGTGCTTGGCGCCGATCGGGATGTAGGTGGACTGGTTCTGCGTCATCATCACCGTGCTGTCGTTGACGGTGATGTTGGCAGTGCCGTACACCACCACCCAGTGCTCGCTGCGGTGATGATGCATCTGTAGGGAGAGCGAATGGCCGGGCTTGACCACCACCCGCTTGATCTTGAAGCCGGCCCCTTCGCCCAGCACCGTGTAAGTGCCCCATGGGCGCACCGCGGTGCGGTGGATCTTGTGCGCCTCATGGCCGCTGGCCTTGAGGCGGCTGACGACCTGCCGTACTTCCTGGCTGCGCGACTTGTCGGCCACCAGGAGGGCATCCGGAGTGTCCACCACCAGTATGT
>JAEWBA010000296.1 GCA_023391395.1 Pseudomonadota bacterium | reverse complement strand
GATCTCCACGATCAGGCCGCTTTCCTCCGCCACGTCGAGAAAGTCATTGGGCAGCACCAGTTCCATCTCGCTTGCCTGCCAGCGCAGCAGCGCTTCCACGGTCGCGATGCGCCAGGTGCGCAGATCTACCTGGGGCTGGTAGTAAAGCGAGAATTGCCCGCGCTGCAGTGCGTCGCGCAAGGCTTGTTCCCGGTCCTTCTTCCATGACTCTTCGATCAGGAAGTCCGGCGTGTAGAACTGGTAAGTCCCACGCCCGGCATGCTTGGCCCGATACAGCGCCAGATCCGCACGCTTGATCACTTCCACCGAGCTTTTGGCATCGATGGGATAAGTCGCGATGCCGATGCTGGCGCCGCTGATGACTTCGTTTCCTTCCAGGTCGTAGGGGCGGCCCAGCTCCAGCACCAGCTTGCGTGCCAGGGTTTCGGCCGCCGCCGGCTGGGAGGCATCGGACTGGATGGCGACGAATTCATCGCCGCCCAGGCGGGCCACGAAATCGGTTTCGCGCAGCGCCGACAGAATGCGCGCGGCCACTTCCTTGAGCAGCAGATCACCGGCATGGTGGCCGTAGGTATCGTTGACTTCCTTGAACTTGTCGAGATCGAACATAAGGATGGCGAAGGGGATGCCGCTGCGATCGGTGCGCGCCACGCTCTTGTGCAGCTCGTTGCTGAAATGCACGCGGTTGGGCAGACCGGTCAGCATGTCGTGATGGGCGAAGAAGCGCATCTGTTCTTCGGCGAGCCGCTGCCTGGTCAGGTCGCGCACGATCTTGACGAAACCCCGCAGGCTGCCGTCCGCGCGGCGCAGCGGCATGACTGCGCCGCTGGCCCAGAAGCGGCTGCCGTCGCGCTTGATGTGCCAGCGATCGTCGCCGGCGCGTCCGGTTTTTGCCGCCTCTTGCAACTCTTGCAGTGCGGTGCCGCTGTCACGGTCCTCGGGTGTGAACATTTCCGCAAGCGGCCGGCCCACGGCTTCCTCTGGCGAAAAGCCGAGGATTTTTTCGGCGCCGGTATTCCAGCTCAGGATGGTGCCCTCGGTATCGGCGGTGATGATGGCGAAGTCGGTCGCCGCGTCGACCAGCAGGCGGTAGTCTTCCTGGGACTCGTGCAGGGCACGCTCGGCTTCCAGGCGCTGCGTGATGTCCATATTGGTTTCGAGATAACGCAGCGGTTGCCCGTCCTGCATTTCCAGGGTCCATTGGCTGAAGACGGTAATGCGGCGTCCATCGCGTATGGTCTGAACCAGTTGGCCTTCCCAATAGCCGCGCTTTCGGGTGAGGTCCCGGATCTCCTCGGGCGGCACGGGAAAGACGGTCGCCAGCAATCGGTGCGCCACCCGGCCCAGCGCCTCCTCGCGACGATAACCATACAAGGTTTCCGCGCTGTGGTTCCAGTACGTAATGACGTCATCTAAATCGCGCACCATGATGGCATCGTGCGAGAGATCGAGCAGACTTGCCTGCTCCTGCAGCAGCAAGGCTTGCCGCTGCAAGGTCTCTTCGCGCTCGCGCAACTCGGTGATGTCGTGGAAGGCGACCACCGCTCCGATCACCGCGCCGGCACGGTCTGTCAGGGGGCGTGCATTGACGCGTACCCACACTCCCGCCTCCAGGTTCTCGTGCTTCACCCAACCGATGAGGCCGTTGACATGCTCGCCGCGCAGTGCCCGCGCGGTAGGGCGCAAGTCCACCCGATAGGGCGTCGTGCAATCGGTATGGAACAAGGGGTAGTTGCGGAAATACTGGTTCGCGTTCTGCTCGGCCGGGTCCAGGTTGAGCAGGTGCTGCCCGGCCGGATTGACCATGATGACGCGCCCACTGGCCTCGGCCACGACCACGGCATCGGCCATGTTGTCGAGGATCGAGCGCGTGATGCTTGCCTGGCGGTGGACCTGCTGCTCCAAGCCTTTGCGGCGGGAAATGTCCTTGATCGAGGCGGAAAAGATGATGTGCTCCCCCAGGCGGATGGGAGCCATGCCCAGCTCGATCGGGAATTCGCCGCCGTCCTTGCGCCGCCCAAAAAGCTCGACGCGCCGGCCCATGAGTTTGCTGGTACCGGTTTCCAGGTAACGCCGCAATTCGGCCAAGTGGGCAGCCCGGTAGCGTTCGGGAATGACCGTATCGACCACGCTCATGCCTATCGCCTCTTCCCGACTCCAGCCGAAGGCCAGTTCCGCCTGGTGGCTCCATTCGAGGATGCGGCTGTCGGTGTCGAAGGCGATGAAGGAATCGAGAGCGTTGTCCAGGATGAGGCGATAAAGCCTCTCGGACTGGAGATTTTCCGGATTGGCGGTCATGGGGGCGAGGAAACGGTCGGGTGACAGATTGGACCAGCGCCTTTGCGCGTGGTTTCCGCGTTTGCAAGCCGACATGCGCCTACGGCTATGCCGATTTGGCCACGTCGGGCCTGTTGCCTGCATACCATATAAATACCCGATGGATTTAAAATCCGGAGCGGTTCGGGATAAAATAAGCACAACTCCAGCGTCGGGCTTGCCACAGGGAAATCTGATCGGCTCTGGTTTGCAATGTAACTCATGGTTTACCGCGCAATAAAACCCGAACCGGCCGACTTCATGCATTCCCCCCCGTTCCTCCTGCCCATGACATGGTGCGCACCCCGCGCGGCGAGGACGCGCGCCTGATCATGGAACCGCTGCTCAAGCATTTGGTGGACATCACCTGCCAGCGCGATCATGCCTTGCTGGACGGTTCAGTCGTGTCGGCGCTGCATGAACTGGTCGGCGCCCGTCAGGTGCGCGTGCATGAGCTGTATCGTTCCCGTAACGAATTATTCATCCGACCGCGCACCTGGCTCAAGGATGGCAAGCCGGTCGCCCTGGAAGAATCGGCAGAAGCCGAGGCCGGCGGCGAACCGA
>JAEWBA010000233.1 GCA_023391395.1 Pseudomonadota bacterium | reverse complement strand
CACTCCGGTGGTGACAGCAGTGCGCAGGATGCTTTCTCCGCGTTCGACGCCGTCACGCATCTGCTCGATGCGGCTGGCGATATAGGCGTTGTCCACGGTTTGCGAAACCACGGTCAACCCTTGCACGATGGGCACGCCGCTCTTGCTGGACAGCGCGAAGCTGCGCGCGAAACGCGCCAGTGTAGCCTTGCGAATGATCTTTCCAGCGATCGGCAGGCCCAGCTTCAATCTGTCCCAGCGATAGCGCCCGTTGGGCGTTGCGATATACATCTTGAAAGCGATGCCGGCCCCCGCCACGATCACAAGCAGATACGGCCAGTACTGCACCGTCAGATTTGAGCCGCCGATCAACAGCTTGGTCATTAGCGGCAGCTCCGCCTTGAAGCCGGCAAATACCGCGACAAACTGTGGAATCACGAAGATGTTGATGACCGCAATCGCTACCGCCATGGTCACCAGCACGAAGATCGGGTAGCGCAAGGCAGTGCGCACGCGCTCCTTCATGTCGCGCTCGAATTCGAGGTGATCGTACAAGCGCAGGAGCACCTCTTCCATGCGCCCGGTCATTTCGCCGACACGTACCATGCTGAGGTAAAAGGCGGAAAACACGTCGGGATGGCGGCGCATGGCGGCCGACAGTTCGCGTCCGGATTCCAGCGATTCGCGCAAGTCCTTTACAACCCGCCCAAAGGATTTATTGACGGCCGATTCCTGCAAGCCGGCGAGGCCGCGCATGATCGGCACACCTGCCTTCATCAGGGTATGCAACTGGCGGCTGAACAACTGGACGTCGATGGCTTTGACCTTGGGCTCGATAAGGCGCGACCACCAGCCGCCCTCTTCCGCAACCGGCTTGTCGGTCACGACAATGTCGATGGGTGTGACGCCGGTATTGAACAACTGCGTCGCGACCGCGCCGCTGTCGGCGCTCTCGATCACGCCTTGAATCAGCTCGCCGCGCGCATTGCGCGCCTTGTAGGCAAAAAAAGGCACGTCAACTCCCCATGAATGAAGACTGCCGGCGCGGAACGCGGTTGCAACCGGTCCGACCCGGCGCCGGATGTCCCATCTCCCCAACGGACATCGCCGGCATCATAAACTCAGTGTGCGTCCGAATCCAAGCGCTCGACCTCGGCGCCGATTTTTCCGAATGCTTCAGGCTGCTGTTTCGCCAAGCGCGCAAGCTCGGCGGCCACCTCCTTATAGGCGACCGGGAATACCTTCTTCAGTCGCGCAAGGTAAGGGATTCCCTCCTCCTGGCGGCCAGCCAGGGCCAGCAGGACCACGTGCCGATAGACGATGTTGGGCTCGGGCAGATATTGCATCGCCCGGCGCGAAATTTCCAGCTTGCGCTCGAGCGCAATCTCGTTCAGGGCGAGGTTGAAGGCAAGGATAAATTCTGCGGGGCCGGAGAACAGGGTGTCGCGCTGGAAGCGCTCCAACGCATCGACGGCATCTGGCCCGATCGATTCAGCCATGCGGTTTTTCGCATAGTAGCGGCCATACAACGATTGAAGCTGAACGTATTGGGTGTACAGCATTACGCACAACAGTAAACCGTAAAGCACAGCGATAGGCGGCACCGTGCGCGACACGATGCCGCGACGGACGCTGAGCTCCCGCGTTTCGAGGCAGCCCAGGAAAAAGGCGGCCGGCAGCAGGAAGTAGGCATACCACTCCGGGTACTCCAAGAGCGCATGGATGCCCAGGATCGCGAGCATCAGCAGCATTGCCGTGCGTTCCAGCGTAGCTTCACCTCGACAGATCCGCCACAGCGTCAGCAGGAAAAAAGGCAGGAATGCCAGCGTTCCCGCCAGACCGGTCATGGTCAACAGATCCAGCAGAAGGTTGTGGGCGGAATTGTCGAACAGTACTCGCTCATAACGATCCATGAGCATGAACTGCTGAAAGATCATCTCTTCGAATCCGATGCCGAAGAGCGGATGGCCGCGGAAGATTTCCCATGCCTGCGCATAGATCAGGCCGCGGCCGCTGCCCAGTGTGCCTTCGGCAAAACGCGTCATCGTCGAATGGCGCAAGTCGAAGCCGGCGACGTCACCAACATAGGGCAAGGCCAATGTGACCGCAAGGTACCAAAGCGGCAGCAGGAGCAGCCAGCGCCAATGCCGCGGGCGTGCCGCAGGCGCCATGCGCCGGACGAAGAATCCTCCGGCCAGCGCGATGCCGACCACCTGCAGCCAGCTGGTGCGGGAGGAAGTCAGGGCAATGGCCGAAAGCAGAATCGTGATCAGGAGGACACCTGCCCACGGCCGCAAGCTGCCGCGCGCATACAGGTATAAGGTACAGACCAGGCACCAGTTCAGATAGGTCGAAAGGTGATTCGGCTGTCCGAGGCTGGCAAACCGGATGCCGTTGCTGTGCAGGCTGATCCAGGGCTGGAAAACGTCATACAGGCCGTACAGCTGCAAGAGCTGAATTGAGAAGCTGACCAAGCCCCCTGCAATCGAGGCAGCTGCAATCCACTCCAGAAGCCGCGGCATTCCTAAATGCCGGGCACTGGCGGCGCCGAGTACGACGGCGATGCTTGCGGCCGACAGCAGCAAGGCCGGCAGCAGCGCATTGGAGGGATAGGTGTAGAGGCCCAGCGCATACTGCAGCCCGATGACAGCGATCAGCGGCAGGAAAACGAAACCCGACAGCGGGACCGAGTAGGCCGGCTTAGAGCGATCCCCGGCGAAATGCAGCAAGGCCGCCAAAGCCGCCAGCAATAGCAGGAATGCCGACAGCCATTCGCTATAGAAGGAGGAAATCGGCCTGATGCGCCATGGCCACAGAAAGGGTAAGGCAAACATCGCCGCAATTGCGGCGATCCATGCATAAGCCAAGCATTGCCCGAGCAGCGCGCCGGTTCTGGATGCCGGAGCAATGAAGGCGGAGCTCTCGCTCACGACGCCCTCTTCCGATGCGGCGG
Organism: Pseudomonadota bacterium; assembly: GCA_023391395.1. GTDB lineage: Bacteria > Pseudomonadota > Gammaproteobacteria > Burkholderiales > Burkholderiaceae_D > Noviherbaspirillum. The sequence continues at coordinate 446 of JAEWBA010000233.1, read as the reverse complement.
CAGGGGCGGCGCCGTCACTCATCAAGCTGATTGGTGACCCGCATCGCCTCGGCGACCGTGGTCTTTCCGGCGACAACCAGGGTGACGGCGTGCCGGCGCAGGGTCTTGCCGGCCATTTGCGCCGTGCCCACCTTGATGAAGCTCGCCGGATCGTTGCTGTTGGCCGCCTCCGCCACGGCATGCGTGACTTCCAGCATTTCATAAACGCCGGTCCGGCCGAGATAACCGGTGCCGTTGCAGTGGGTGCAGCCGCGCCCATGGAAATACTTGCGCTGGTCCACGGTATCGTGCAGCTCGGCTTTCAGCCACTCCCGCTCGGTCGGCTTCAGCTCATAAGGCACGACACAGCTCTCGCAGATCAGGCGCACCAGACGCTGCGCCAGCACTGCCTGCAATGAAGACGCCACCATGAAAGGCGGCACGCCCATGTCGAGCAGGCGTACGGG
>JAEWBA010000270.1 GCA_023391395.1 Pseudomonadota bacterium | reverse complement strand
GTTCGGCGAAATGCATGGTCTTCGGTGAAACGATTCCGAGGGATGACATCTTGTTCAGTGCTTGGGTTGGTGCTGTTTGCCTGTGTCGGTTGCGCCTGGACGGCCTGGAAGCCGTTTCAGGATGCTGCCGGCGCCATGATGCGGCCTTGCCGCGCCGCCTCCGTGCCGCTGCGGCGGAAAACAAAAAAGCCCGAAAGCGCGCAGCTTGTCGGGCTAGTCAGGGCTCAGGTGCAAGCGCTTTAGCCGTATTTATTAGGCGCCCGCAAGCTGATCATCAAATCGGCGCACAACGACAAGAATAACCAAGTCGCCCTGCTGCGTCAAACCGCGCCGGGCCGGAGCACACTACAGCGTACGCAGCTGTGCCACCGCCTCGGCAATGGCGGCCTGATCGAAGGAGCGCAGAATCTTGCGCGTTTGCGGAACCAGCACCTCGAGGTCGCTGTTGAGGATTTCCTGTTTCACCATGAGCAGTTGCGTGGGATGCATGGACAGCTCGCGCAGGCCCATCCCCAGCAACAGCTTGGTAAGCTTGACGTCGCCCGCCATTTCGCCGCACACGGAAACCGGAACGCCCGCACGCGCGCCGGTGGCGATGGTGGCGGACAACAACTGCAGCACGGCGGGATGCAACGGATTGTAGAGGTGGGCAACCTCATGGTCGGCGCGATCGATGGCCAGCGTGTACTGGATCAGGTCGTTGGTGCCGACCGACAGGAAATCCATGCGCTTGATGAACATCGGCAGGCTGAGCGCGGCCGCCGGGATTTCGATCATGGCGCCGACCGGGATCAAGGGGTCGAACTTCTTGCCCGCCTCGCGCAATTGCCCCTTGGCCTGCTCGATCAGCGCCAGCGTCTGCTCTATCTCGAAACCATGCGCCATCATCGGCACCAGCAGCTTGACCGGGCCATGCGCGGAGGCACGCAGGATGGCGCGCAACTGGGTCATGAACATCTGCGGCTCGGCCAGGCAGAAACGGATCGCACGCAGGCCGAGCGCCGGATTGAGTGCGGTCTGTTCCGCTGTATCCAGCGGCTTGTCGGCGCCGATGTCCAGGGTGCGTATCGTCACCGGGCGACCCTTCATCGCCATCACCGCCTTGCGGTAGGACTCGTACTGCTCATCCTCGCCCGGAAGCTTGTGCAGGAAGCCGGCCCGTCCCATGAACAGGTATTCGGAGCGGAACAGGCCGACCCCGGAGGCGCCCGCATCCATCGCCGCCGCGCAATCCTCCGGCAGCTCGATATTGGCCAGCAGGGTGATTTCGGTGCCGTCGCGGGTGACGGCAGGGGTCTTGCGCAGGCGCGACAGCTTCTTGCGCTCGCGCAGCAGGCGTGCCTGGCGCTCGCGGTACTGCTCCAGTACCGTGGCCGCCGGGTCGACGATCACCACGCCCTCATCGCCGTCGATAATGACCCAATCGTCTTGCTGAATCAGGGCCGAGGCGTTGTACATCCCTACCGCGGCGGGAATGTCGAGGCTGCGGGCGACGATGGCGGTATGGGAATTCTGGCCGCCGAGGTCCGTGACGAAGCCGCCGAAGGCGCGGTCCTTGAATTGCAGCATGTCGGCCGGCGAGATGTCGTGCGCCACGATGATCATGCGGCCGGCCGCTTCCTCCGAGCCGTCGACCGGCGGCAAGGCGCTGGCGCTACCGGTCAGGACCTTGAGCACGCGCTCGCCGACCTGGCGGATGTCGGCGCGGCGCGCGCGCAGATACGGGTCTTCGATCTCGTCGAATTGGGCGGACAGTTCGTCGATCTGCGTCACGAGCGCCCACTCGGCGTTGTAGTAGCGGGTACGGATGATATCCAGCGGCACCTCGGAAATCATGGGGTCCGACAGGATCAGGACGTGAACGTCGATGAAGGCGCCCAGCTCCGCCGGCGAATCCTTGGGCAGCTCGTTCCAGATGGTCTGCAATTCCTTGTGGACCGTGGCGATCGCCTTCTGCAGGCGCTGCACCTCGGCCTCGACCTGCTCTTCGGGAATCAGATAGTGCTTGACGTCGAGTGCGGCAGGCGCAAGCAGGTGGGCGCGACCGATCGCGATGCCGCGGGATACCGGTATGCCATGGAGCGTGAAGGAAGCCATCGTCGGAACAGGGTGAGGTTCAGGCTTATTCGCTTTCGCCGAATTTATTCCGGATCAGTTCGGACAGCGCATCGAAGCACTCCTTTTCATCGGGCCCATCGGCCTCAAGGATCACGGTTGCACCCTTGCCGGCAGCGAGCATCATGACACCCATGATGGATTTGGCATTGACGCGCCGCTGGTTGCGAGTCATCCAGACTTCGCTCTTGTACTTCGCCGCCAGTTGCGTGAGCTTGGCCGATGCGCGTGCGTGCAGACCCAGCTTGTTGATGATTTCGATTTCCTTTTGGATCATGTCGGTTTGTTGTTCTGGTTATCAGTTCGGCGCCAGCCTCACCCTGTTGTCCACGCGTACCGCCCCGCCCTGGCCGCCGGCCAGCGCCATTTCCACCACCACATCCAGTGTGTCATTGCGATAAGTAAGCGCCCGCAGCAGCATCGGCAGGCTGATGCCGGCAATGATGTCGACCCGGCCCGGATCGGCCACGCGCAGGGTGCAATTGCAAGGCGTGCCGCCCATGACGTCGGTGATTACCAGGACGCCCGTGCCGTCGTCGAGGCGGGCAATCGCTTCGCGCGCCAGGCGCGCCACTTCCGCCGGGTCTTGGTCGGCTTGCACATCGATCGCTTCCAGGCGCTCCGGCCGCCCGCGGAAGACATGGCTTGCCGCCGCGATGAAGGCATTGCCCAGAGGCGCATGCGTCAACAGAAGAATACCAACCATGGTCGAGCCATCGTGCTAAGGCTTGCCGTGCGCCGAAAGCATGCCGCGGAACACGGGTGTTAAGAGGCCGCCTGCTCTAGGGCATCAATGAACATGGCTGCCACATCGAAGCCGGTTTGCTGCTTGATTTCCTGGAAACAGGTCGGGCTGGTGACATTGACTTCAGTCAAGTAGTCGCCGATTACATCCAATCCTACCAGCAACAGGCCGCGTTCCGAAAGCAGAGGCGCCAGCGCCTCTCCGATCTGACGGTCGCGCGCCGACAGGGGCTGGGCCACGCCCAAGCCGCCGGCGGCGAGGTTGCCGCGCACTTCGCCGCCCTGGGGAATGCGCGCCAGGCTGTAGGGCGCGACCTTGCCGCCGATGAGCAGGATGCGCTTGTCGCCCTCGACGATCTGCGGGATGTAGCGCTGCACCATGATGGTCCGGCGCCCGTGTGCCGTCAGCGTCTCGGTGATGGAACCGAGATTCATGCCATCGTCGCGCACGCGGAAGATGCCGGCCCCGCCCATGCCGTCGAGCGGCTTCAGGATGATGTCCCGGTGCTCGTCGTGAAAGGCCCGCACGCGTTCTTCTTGGCTGGTCACCAGCGTCGGCGCGATGAATTGCGGGAATTGCGCAATCGCCAGCTTCTCGTTGTGGCCGCGGATTGCCGCCGGGCTGTTGATGATGCGTGCGCCCTGCCCTTCCGCCAGTTCCAGCAGGTAGGTGGCGTAGACATATTCCATGTCGAAGGGCGGGTCCTTACGCACCAGCACGGCGTCGAAATCCGCGAGGCTGACGCGCAGCGGGTCCTCGGCCCGATACCAGTCCTTGGCGTCACCGGTCAGGTTGATGCGCGCCACCCGCGCCCACACCGCGCCGCCCTCGAACACCATGTCCTTCTGCTGGAAGGCATGCACTTCATGGCCGCGCCGCGCGGCCTCGGCCATCATGGCGTAGGTAGTGTCCTTGTAGGTCTTGAAGCTGTCCAGCGGATCGGCGAGGAAGGCGAATTTCATGACTTGACCTGTCGGGGGCGCGTAACGCCGCCCGCCTTGATAACTTGAGGACAGAGTACTGCTACGCTAACTCTGTCCCGCAAAAGATAATAAGCTTAATAAATCTCCGGATTCGGATCGGTCTTTTCCAGCTCGATCGAGGCCGCGAGAAGTGCCAGCCGCGCCACCACGCCATACATGTAGAAGCGGTTCGGTGCCGCCGTACCGGGCTTGGCATGCATATCCGGCAAGGCATGCTGCTGCGCGAAGGCGAGCGGCACGAAATGCATGCCTGGCGAATTCAAGTTTTCGTCGACGCCACGCTCGGCGTGCACGCGGTAGAAGCCGCCCACCACGTAACGGTCGATCATGTACACCACCGGCTCGGCCACCGCATCGTTGATGTGTTCGAAGGTATGCACGCCTTCCTGGATGATCACATCGGAAACCTCGAGGCCTTCCTTGACGACCGCCATCTTGTTGCGCTGCTTGCGGTTCAGGTCCTTGACTTCGCTGGCATCCTTGACCGACATGACGCCCATCCCGTAGGTGCCGGCATCGGCCTTGACGATCACGAAAGGCGTTTCCTTGATGCCGTATTCCCTGTACTTCTTGCGGATCTTGGTCAGCAGCATGTCGACGTTGGCGGCCAGGCACTCCTCGCCGGTGCGCTCGTGGAAGTCGATCTCACCGCATTTCGCAAAATAGGGATTGAGCATCCACTGGTCGATGTCGATCAGCTTGGCGAACTTCTTGACCACTTCGTCATAGGCGGAGAAGTGATTGGTCTTGCGCCGCACCGCCCAGCCGGCATGCAGCGGCGGCAGCAGGCTTTGTTCGTTCAGGTTTTCCAGAATCGAGGGGATGCCGGAAGACAAATCGTTGTTCAACAAGACCGTACAGGGGTCGAAATTCTTCAAGCCCAGGCGGCGGCCGTTGTTGATGCGCTCCAGCGGTTCCAGCGTAATGCTGGTGCCGCCCGGCAAGTCGACCTGGGTCGGCTCCTTCACGTCTTCGGAAAGCGAACCCAGGCGCACGTTCAGGCCGGTCTGACGGAAGATCTGGGTCAGGCGCGCCACGTTCTGCAGATAGAAGGTG
>JAEWBA010000206.1 GCA_023391395.1 Pseudomonadota bacterium | reverse complement strand
GGCCTACGCGCCACAGATCTGAGCGACCCTGACACCGTAGCGGCGATCGGCGCACTGCGCGCCAAGGGTTATGGCGTGTCGCTACGCAGCGACGATATCACCACGCTCGACAGGGAGGTGCTGGCGCAGGCCAGCCATGTCGAAATGCCAGCCCTGGCGCCCAATTTCGCGGCGCAGATCCAGTTTCACCGGTCGCTGGGGCAGGGCGCGCCGCGTCTGGTGGTGCGCGGCGTGGGCAACTGGCAGCATTTCGATGTCTGCGCCAAGCTTGGCCTGGAGTGCTTCGTCGGCCAATTGCACCTGAGCTCGCGCCCGGGCGGACGCGCCAAGGACTTGAATCCGGCGCAAACCATGATCCTGCAGTTGATGGACATGGTACGCAAGAATGCCGACGTCAAGCAGCTCGAAGCGGTCCTGAAGCGCGATGCCGCACTGTCCTACAAGCTGCTGCGCTACATCAATTCGGCCGGCTTCGGCCTCGGCTGCGAAATCCAGTCGCTCAAGCATGCGGTCACCATGCTCGGCTATTCGCCGCTGTACCGCTGGCTGGCCTTGCTGCTGGCAACGGCCAATGCGGCGGGCAATTCGCCGGTATTGATGCAGACCGCGGTCATTCGCGGTCGCTTCGCCGAACTGCTCGGACAGGCTTTCCTACCGAAGAACGAGGCAGAAAACCTGTTCGTGGCAGGCATGTTCTCGCTGCTCGACAAGCTGCTGGGCGTGCCGATGGAGATGGTGCTGGAAAAGATCCAGTTGTCCGATGCGGTGTCGGAAGCGCTGCTGACGCGCCAGGGCATCTACGGGCCTTTCCTGGCGCTGGCCGAAGCCTGCGAACTCAATAGCCCGCAGGTCGAGTCGATGGCAACCACGCTGTGCATCAGTCCGCGCCAGGTCAACGAAGCGCATTTGTCGGCCTTGGCTTGGGCGCAAGCACTCAAGCTCTGATCCGATCACGGCACAGTGCCCGGCTGCCTTCAGAGTGCCGGACTGGGCGGCCCCGAATATGGCTCGACCTTGTCCTGTTCCGCAGGATCGTTGCGGGCGACCACGGCCCGTGCCGCCTCGGTGGCGCTGAGGTTGATCGCCTCGTGCGGCACGCCGGGCGGCACGAACAGGAAGTCGCCTGTTTCACTGACCACTTCGTTTTCCAGCTTTTCGCCCCAGCGCGTCAACACCCGTCCTTCCAACACGTAGATACCGGTTTCGTAGCCGATGTGCCGGTGAGGGGTCGCACGCGCGCCCGGCGGAATGACCACGATATGCATCGACAGTCCCCGTGCATTCACGGTTTTCCCCGAAATGCCGATGAAGTAGGGGAGCTGTTGCGTCGTCATCACTTCGCATTCGGGGCGAAGTGCCTGGATTTTCTGGGGATATTCATCCATTCCGGTTTCTCCAAGGGGGCTACACTTGCCCTTGCATCCTTCCGACTTGGTTCAGGATAGCAGCTACTTTCGCCTCGCACCGCCCATGAAGCGGTCCGGCCGCCGACACTGCACTCCCGAATAGCGGCCTGTTTCCACGGCTTTTCCCCCGATCGTATTTCTTTCTCGCCGGTAATAATTGCCATGAATGCCCGTGGTGCGTCATGTCGACGCAGGCGGCGAAGACAGGAGTGAGTCGGCGATGGCCGAAGGCAGCGATCTCGAAAAAACCGAACCAGCCTCACCGCGGCGCCTGGAACAGGCGCGTGAGGAAGGCGACGTTCCCCGTTCGCGGGAGCTGGCGACTTGCACCGTGCTGCTGGGCGCGGGCGTCGGCATCTGGTTCAGCGGGGAGGGCATGGTGCGTGCGCTGAACCGCGTGCTGACCTCTTCGTTCACCCTCGAGCGTGAGCAGGCTTTCGACTTCAATCTGCTGATCATGGCGGTGCTGCCGCGCCTGATCGATCTGGCTCTCGCCTTTGCGCCGCTGGCGGTGGTGCTGGTCGTGGTTGCGCTGGCCTCGCCGATGCTGATCGGCGGCTGGCTGTTCAGCGGCAAGGCACTGCAGCCCAAGTTCAGCCGCATGAATCCCATCAAGGGCTTGTCCAACATGGTATCGGCGCGTGCCGGCGTCGAGCTGGTGAAGGCGGTCGGCAAGGCCGTGCTGGTCGGCAGCGTGTCCTGGCTGGTGGTGTCGAGCCAGGTCGATGTCATGCTGACGCTGGCGGTCGAGCCGCTGCAGAACGGCACTGCCCACATGGTAGGCATGCTGTTGAAAGGCTTTATCGCCATCGTCGCCAGTCTCGCCGTCATTGCAATGATCGATGCGCCTTACCAGATGTGGCACTACGCCAACAAGCTGAAGATGACGCGCGAAGAGGTGCGCCAGGAAGCCAAGGAATCGGACGGCGACCCGCACATCAAGGCGAAGATCCGCCAGACCCAACGCGAGATGGCCAGGCGCCGCATGATGGCCGAGGTGCCGACCGCCGACGTGGTGGTGACCAACCCGACCCACTTCGCGGTCGCGCTCAAGTACACGGACGGCGCCATGCGCGCGCCCAAGGTGGTGGCGAAGGGCGCCGACGAGGTGGCGGCCAAGATCCGTGAACTGGCGGCCGAGCACAAGGTGCCGCTCCTGGAGGCGCCGCCCCTGGCGCGCGCGCTGTACAAGCATGCCGAGCTCGGCGACGAGATTCCGGAAGCGCTCTATACCGCGGTGGCCGAAGTGCTGGCCTACGTGTTCCAGCTGCGCGCCTACGACAAGCATGGCGGCATGCGGCCCGAGGCGCCGACGGAGCTTGAGGTGCCGGCGCAGCTCGATCCTCTCAATCCTGCTTCCGCTGATGGGGCCATGCAATGAACAGCCTGAGACTTCCCGCCTGGCTTAACGGCGCTTCCTCGCGCGCGGTTGCCGCGCCCATCCTGATTGTCATGATGTTGGCGATGATGGTGCTGCCCTTGCCGCCCTTCGCGCTCGACATCCTGTTCAGCTTCAATATCGCGCTCTCCATCATCGTGCTCTTGACCAGCCTGTACACGGTCAAGCCGCTCGATTTCATGGTGTTCCCGACGGTGCTGCTGGTGTCGACCATGCTGCGTCTGTCGCTCAACGTCGCCTCGACCCGCGTGGTGCTGTCCGAAGGCCATACCGGTCCGGACGCGGCCGGCAAGGTGATCGAAGCCTTCGGTCACTTCCTCATCGGCGGCAACTACACCGTGGGCGTGGTGGTGTTCGTGATCCTCACCATCATCAACTTCGTGGTGGTCACCAAAGGCGCCGGCCGTATCGCCGAAGTCGGTGCGCGTTTCGCCCTCGATGCGATGCCCGGAAAACAGATGGCGATTGACGCTGATCTGAATGCCGGCCTGATCGGCGAACAGGAAGCGCGCCGCCGCCGCACCGAAGTGGCCCAGGAAGCCGAGTTCTACGGCGCCATGGACGGCGCCTC
>JAEWBA010000150.1 GCA_023391395.1 Pseudomonadota bacterium | reverse complement strand
CGCCGATAGCGCATCGCCGGCAGCGCCCCCTGCATCTCTATCAATAGCCCTTGAATACCGCCGCGGCCGCGTATTGCGTGTCAACGCGCGACAGAGAGGATGCGCGGCATTGATGTATGTCGTGCTTCGTGTACGCCGGGGACCCCGTTTTGCGCTGCTGCAAAACCATGCAGGCACACCAGCGGCACGATCACCCTCACTGATTTCTTTCCCTTTGTCAGCCACTCCGAGAGGATGAATACCATGTTCCATAGAAAGAAAATGATTTCGCTTATTGCCGCCTCAGCCTTGGTTGCAGCTTGCGGTGGTGGCGGCAATGACACGACGGTTGCTGCCGCACCGGGAGGCGACACCGGCACCCCGGCTCCAATCACGCCCCCGTCCAACGATACGCCCAACACTCCTCCCTCGACGACGCCTCCGGTCGATACAGGCAACCCGCCGCCGACCGAGGATCCCTCCACGGAGCCGGCGCCGGTTGTCGATCAAAAGTTCACCGGCAACATGGAGATGGTGGCGAACCAGATTCTCTATATCCGCGCCAACCGCCACCTGTATTTGCCGGTCAGTTTCACTATCTTCGAAGGTCCCGTTGGCATCGAGGACATCGCCTCGGGCAGCCCGGTGGCTCCCATTCCGAACCTCGAAGCGGAATCAGCGGCTTCCGGATGCACGATCGAAGTAGACGGCACATGCGCCATCCAGCCGCCGGCGGTCGCGCCCGCGGCGCCGCTTGCAGCCTTCGGTCTGCGCATCCGTACGCACCTGCTGCCAGCCGCCGACGGAACGCGGCCCGGTGCGCAGACCGTTGTCGGACGCATCGCATTCGAGCTGACCGAACGCGCCGATTCCCCGATGATCCGCGGCGGCGAGGTGGCAGAGATCATGCGCTTCGTGATCGACAATGTGGAAATGGCGACCGACGCGACCGGCCGGCTCACGAGCGCGCGTTTGCGCGAGGGTGCGCAAATCCATGTCTATGGTCGTAATGCCGCGGGTGTCGAGGTACGCGAGAGCATTCCGGCTCCGGAACGCACGGTGCGCCTGATGCCGCTGACCGAGATCCCCGATGGCTATGGCGACACGTCCAGCATGATCCTGTTCATGGATCTGGAGACCGGCTTTTCGAATGCAGGGGAAAAGCTGGCTGCGTTGAACCAGATCGCGGGTCGTTTCGACATGCATGTGACTCTCTCCAGTGTCGAGAAAATCGTGCGTCCGGCGGGCGTGGAAGGTCCGGAAATGCGTCCTTTGCCGGAGAAGGACCTGGTCGGCAAGGCGATTACCGTTAACACGCAACCGGCTGTGAGCGGCGGCGGCATCAACGGCAGCGCCTGGATCCGCTCCTATCCGTAATTCTTTCGAGCTGCAACCTATCCTGGTGGGGCACGAAACTGTGCCTTGCCGGGACAGCCTCCAGAGAAGTTTGCACATTCACGCGCAAGACTTTCTCAGCACCGCATCGATACCCGTACGCGGCACTTCGCCGATCAGCGCGCGCAAGCGCGACTCTTCCAGCCGGTGCGGCCGGTCCCACAAGTAGCGCATTTCCAGCAGGGCCCGCATCATGCCCGAGAAAGGCGATGCTAGCCGCAGCAACCACCACGGCATGGGCTTGATCTTCAGCGTGCGGCCGGTGACGCGCTCTAGCGCTGTGCAGAATTCATAGCCATTGAGTGCCAGGCCAGCGTAGTGGAAGATGGAGAATGCCGGCAGCATGGCACGCCGCTCTGCGACCTTGACGAAGACCTGGGCCAGATCGGGCAGATAAGCCCAGGCATGTTCCACGTCGAGCGGGCCGAGGTAGGTCGCTTCTCCCTTGTCCAGTTTTTTCGCAATCACCATATCCAGCCAGGTGCCGGGGCCGTCGCCGCCGATGAAGTCGCCGGCGCGGATCACCACGCTTTGCACGCCGGATGTGCCTTGCATGCGCTGCTCCAGGGCGATGCGCTGGACCGCCTTGGAAGTGTTGGCAAGCTGCGGCGTATCTTCGGTAAGGGCCGGCGGCAGCTCGCGGCCGAAGTTGTAGACATTCCCCGGCAGCATGAGCAGCGCGCCGGTGGCTTGCGCCAAGCGCAGGACGCTATCGGTCAGTGCCGGCACTTGGCGTTCCCAGTCGTCGTAGGCGGGGTTGAGGGCGTGGACGATGACTTCGACCCTGCCCTTGGCGGCCGCGATCAGGGCTTCCGTATCGAGCGCGTCGCACTGCAGGTGTGAGGAATTTGGCGGCAGCGGCTGGACGAGGGCCGAACGACTGTGAGCAATCACTTGCCAGCCGCCTTGGCTGAAGGCTTGCACGGCGCAGCGACCGAAACGGCCGTTGGCGCCAAGGACCAGGACGGTGCGGGCGGAAGCGGGAATGGTCATGGCGATCTCCTTTGAAAGTCGAAATGAATGGATGGACGCCATTGTCATTCCCCTCGAACTTCGCAACAATACGCATGAATGAAACTCTGATATTCAAAAATGAATGGAAAATCCGATCGCCCAGCCGGGCACGCCAACCGCCAAGGTTTTCTCGACCCGCAGGCAATCGACTGGAATTTGCTGAAGAGCTTCCATGCCGTGGCCGATCTCGGTTCGTTGACCCGCGCGGCGGCGGCGCTCGGGCTGAGCCAGCCCACCCTGTCGCGCCAGATCGCCCAGCTCGAGGCCTTGATGGGCGCCGCCTTGTTCGAGCGCGTCGGCCGCGGCCTGCGCCCGACTGCGGCCGGTGCCGCGCTCATCGATCCGGCCAGCCGCATGCTGGCCGCAGCCCAGGCGCTCAGCCTCACGGCGGCGGCGCAGAGCTCGGACGCAGGCGGCACGGTGCGCCTCACCGCCAGCGAAGTGATGTCGGCCTACGTGCTGCCGCCCATGCTCGCGGAACTTCGCGAACGCCATCCGGCGATCCAGATCGAGCTGGTGGCTTCCAACACAGTGGACAACCTGCTGGCGCGCGAAGCCGATATCGCCATTCGCATGGTGCGGCCCGAACAGGGGGCGCTGATCACGCGCAAGGTGGCGGACTATCCGGTCGGTTTTTATGCGCGCCGCGATTACCTGGAAAAGGTGCAGCGGCGCGCCCCGCAGACGCGTCCTGAGGACTTGCAGCGCTACGACTGGGTGGGGCTGGACCAGTCCAGCCAATTGATCGACGGATTCCGGCAAGCCGGTTATGGGGTGGACAAGCATTTCTTCGCCTTCCGCTGCGATAACCAGATCGTTGGCTGGCAGGCGGTGCTGGCCGGCATGGGGGTGGGGGTGGGGCTGTGCCGGGTGGGGGAACAGTTCGGAGAATTGGAGCGTGTGCTGGAAGAACAGCCCTTGCCGGTGCTGCCGATCTGGCTCACGGCGCATCGCGAACTGCGCGACGTGCCCCGCATTCGCACCGTATTCGACTTCCTGGCGCAGGCCCTGGCTTAGGGCCTGGGCGCATATTCACCATGATCATGGGATGGCGTCCGTGCCGGATCCGGAATGTAATTGCCTTGTTCCCGAAATTTCGGCAAGCCTCTCATGAAGCGTCTCATCGAACAGGCCGTGCACACCAAGCGCGTCATCCAGCTGCGGTATCGCGGCAGCGACCGTATCGTCGAACCCCATGCCTATGGTCTCGATCGCGCCGGCAAGGCCCTGCTGCTTTGCTACCAGGAGGATGACACCGATCAGCGGGGCGCCGCCGGCGGCTGGCTACGCATCCGCTTGGGCGAGGTGCTCAAGGCAAGCGAAACGCCCCAAAATTTCTGCGCTCCGCGTTCCGGCTATATCCGTAACGATCCGAGTTTTCAGGTCATCTTTGCCCAGGTCTGAACTCCGCACAGGGAAGCCGCTGCAGCGGTTCCATGAGACCTTGGAGCGTTGCCTCCTCAAGCGGCTCGCATCCTCCAGCCAAGTAAATCAGGACGGCCAAGGCGTCATCGCCACCACGACACCCCACAGCGACATTTTCCGGTATTGATCTGCCGCGAAGCGAAAGGGTGGCGCTACCGCCTTTTTCTTTTCTGGCTTGCCCAATCGCATTGCAGGACAGCGGGGCAGGAGATATAGTCGCGCCGCCCGTTCCAAGGACTGCCCGACACGATAGACCGGCTGCCGCATCCGTACGGCAGACCGAGACCGGAGCTTGCCGCATGCACGCAAATACAACGACATCCATCGACACCACCAAGCGCTTCAGTCGCCGCTTCTTCCCGCTTTTCGCAGTCGGCCTGCCGGGGATCGCCACCCTGCCCTTCGCCTTCCTGCCGACCTTGCAGGCGCAGCCCTTGCCGCCCGAAGCGCCGCCGCTCTGGGTCCTGGCGCTGCTCTCCCTGATTCAGCCTGCCCTGTTGCTGGCGCTGGGCGCGGCGCTCGGTGCCGGCCTGGCTTGGCGGCTCGGCTTGCGTTCCCACCTGCTTGGCCGCTTCACGGCCGGCGCGCCGCTGTGGCCGGCCTTGCGGCGCGAGTTCGTTCCCGCGCTATGGGCCGCGGTCGGCGTGGTGGCAGCCATGCTTTTGCTTGATGTGCTGGTGTTCAAGCCCATGCTCCCGGAGTTTTTCGCCAGGGCGCAGTCCCTGCAGCCGCGGACTTGGGCCACCACTGTCGCCGGCATCCTCTATGGCGGGTTCACGGAAGAAGTGATCGCCCGCTGGGGCATCATGAGCCTGCTCATCTGGCTCGGCTGGCGTGCGCTGCAGGGCGGGCGCGGCACTCCCGCGCCGGCGCTGTGCTGGGTTGCGATTGTGCTCAACGCGCTGCTGTTCGGGATTTCGCATCTGCCGGCCACGCTCGGGATCGCGCCCCTGTCGCCAGGGCTGCTGGCGCGCATTCTTCTTCTGAATGGGTTGGCCGGGATGGTGTTCGGCTGGCAGTTCTGGAAGCGCAGCCTGGAAACGGCGATGCTGGCCCATGCGGGCGTGCATGTCGCTCTTAGCTTGGCCGCCCTTGCCGGCCTCGCTTGATTGCACCTGCGCAGCAAGCCGCCTGGGCAAGGCGGCTTGCTTATGAAATCTCAAGTTCGCTGCCGTGGGGCTGGCCGACAATCGAGGGCTCCTTGCCTCGAAATCGGAAAGCAACCATGGATTATTTCAAACTGGCCTTGATCGGCTTGTTCGCGGTGGGCAGCGCGCCGCTGCTCGCCATCGGTGCTCACGATGCCGCCAGCCTGCCGCTGTCCCTGGCACCGGCAGCCGTATGGGCGGCTTTCCTGTACTGGCTGTGGCGGATCTGAGCGGCTGACGCAGCACCTCCCTTGCCGCGCGGTGCTTCATTCCGGACCATGTCGGCGCCTCCCTTCCCCGAGCTGACTGAGATGGAGCGCATCATCGATGCCAACTCGGCACTCTCGGTGCGCAGCATCTGCGAAGTGGAGAGTGGCGGCCGGCATTTTCCCGTGTATGCGCTGGCCCTGGGAAGCAAGCGGCCCGATGTGCCGGTGGTCGGCTTCTTCGGCGGCATCCATGGTCTGGAACGCATCGGAACGCAGGTAGTGCTGGCCTACCTGCACAGCCTGCTGGCGCGCCTGCGCTGGGACACGGTCCTCGAGGAGCGCCTGAACTCGGTACGCCTCGTATTCATGCCTTTGGTGAACCCGGTCGGAATGTGGCGCGGCACGCGCTGCAATGGGCAAGGCGTGGACCTAATGCGCAATGCGCCGGTGGATTCCGCGGAAAAGGTGCCCTTCCTGTTTGGCGGACAGCGCCTCAGTCGGCGCCTGCCCTGGTTTCGCGGCGACGCCGGCCAGCCCATGGAAATCGAGAGTCAGGCGGTCTGTCGCGTCGTCCGTGAAGAATTGTTCGGTCGCCCTTTCAGCCTAGCGCTGGATTGTCACTCGGGCTTCGGCATGCGCGACCGCATCTGGTTTCCGTATGCCTGCAGCCGCTTGCCGATTCCGCATTTGCCCGAGATGCATGCCCTGCATGACTTGTTCAGTCACGCCTATCCGCATCATCCCTACGTATTCGAACCGCAATGCCGCCAGTACCTCGCGCACGGCGACTTGTGGGACCACCTCTACGGCCAAGCGGTGAACAGCGGGACCGGCATCTTCCTGCCGCTCACCCTGGAACTGGGATCATGGATATGGATCCGGAAAAACCCGCTGCAGCTTTTTTCGCGCGGCGGATTGTTCAATCCCTTGCCCATGCACCGGCGGCAGCGCGCGCTGCGGCGCCATCTGCTGTGGCTGGATTTCCTGGCGCTGGCGGCGGCGGCCCACCGGCGTTGGCTGCCGCAGGGTCCTGCGCGAGAGGAGCATCGGCGGAGTGCCCTTGCGCGCTGGTATCGCGATGCCGGCGCTGCGGCCATGGCGGAGTGAGACGATGAGCCGCTGGATTTTCCTGCGCGGCTTGATGCGCGAGAGTCGTCACTGGGGCGATTTTCCGGAGCGCTTCCGCGCACATGTGCCCGATGCCGAGGTCTTCACACCCGACCTTCCCGGCAATGGCCGGCTGCACGCCGTGCCGAGCCCACAGCGCATAGAGGAAACCATGGAAGCGTGCCGGCGCATGCTGGCCGATGCGGCACTTGCGCCGCCCTACCATGTGCTCGGCTTGTCGCTGGGCGCGATGGTGGCGATTGCATGGGCGCAAGCCCATCCGCAAGAGTTGCGCGGCTGTGTGCTCATCAATACCAGTCTGCGACCCTTTCATTCCTTCTATCGGCGTTTGCGTCCGACGGCCTGGGGTGCGGCAGCACGTGCAGCCTTGGCCGGAACACCGCAGGAAAGGGAGCGCCTGATTCTGCGTCTGACCAGCAACCGCCTGCAGCGGCAGGCGGAAGTACTCGATGCCTGGATTGCCTGGCAGCGCGAGCATCCGGTCTCGCGCAGGAATGCCTGGCGCCAGTTGCTGGCCGCGGCGCACTTTCGTGCACGGCCATCCAGGCCGCCTGTACCTATTCTGGTGCTTGCCGGCGCGGGCGACCGGCTGGTGGACCCGGCATGTTCGCGCCAGCTCGCCGCACACTGGCAGACCGGCTTTGCCCTGCACCCCAGCGCCGGCCACGATCTGCCCCTCGACGAAGGCGAGTGGGTGGCACGGCAGGTGCGCGATTGGCTGCAGGAGCAGGAGTTAGCGGGAGCGGCAAAGGAATCGCTGGCCGACTGGGACAAGTCTGCAGAAGAGCCGGGAAGTATGCGGGACGGGAATATCTGAACCTCGGCGTAGCATAAAACGCGCTTCATACCCCGAAGGCGTCAGAGCTCATGGATGCATGAGCTGCCATGGCGCCATTTTTTCCGCGCATGCAACAAGCTTCCCCACGGCTCGCTAGTGCACCGAATTTTGCAAGCACTCAGGAAATCACATTGAGCCGACTCATTGAGGCGGAACCAAGTCTGACGCGGCGGCTCTTCACTGAATAGATGGATTTGCAACAGGCGAGCCGGAAGGCCGGCTCGCCTGAATTCCGGTGCCCAAAGAATGCGGAGTTCATCCGACGGTCTCCAGCACCGCTTATGGAATGGAAACCCAACAGGCAACAAGAAAAAGATGAATTCAGAAAACGTCTCAATTTCGGTTTACCGGAATGCCGTCCCGTCCCAAGTAGAAGCTGAAATGGAGGAGTTGTACCAGCATCGGTATGCATCCTACATACAGCTCAAGACATACGGACACATTAACGAAACCACAAACACGTATGTCGTCAGAAAGGATGGCAAAGCAGTTGTTGCATTGCTTTTCCGAGTAGAACATCGAAAGGTTTTCGTGCTCAATGAGCAGATGAAAATTGACCAAGCCGAGATCGAGCGCTTTGCGCAACATATCTTCAATACTTTCGATTTGGTGAACGTCATTTCCTTCCCGGTCATCCAGACGGATATCCAAAGGCTTGCTTTTCCGTATCAGCAGTCACATTCCACGCAGGACATCGTTCTTGCCCTGCCTGCTTCCGTTCAGGAATACATGTCAAACCTGGGAAAATCGACTCGTAGTTACGTGAAGAGGTATCTCAACAAACTCAAGCGTGAACATCCCTCCTTCCGCTTTCAAATCTACGAGAACGAGGACATCAGGGATGAACACA
>JAEWBA010000065.1 GCA_023391395.1 Pseudomonadota bacterium | reverse complement strand
TAAGGCTGATGTTGTCCGTCATCATTCCAACCTGCTCCAAGGCATTTCTCAGCTCCCGCACATTGCCCGGCCAACTGTAGGCAGCGAGCGCGGCGCGGGCGCAGGGAGCCAGCTCGCGCTGCGGCATGCCTGTACGGGTGGCGATCTGCTCCAGCAGATGCTCGCATAATGCGTCCAGATCGCCGCGCCGCTCACGCAGGGGGGGAAGCACCACCGGAAGTACGTTCAGGCGGTAGTACAGGTCCGAGCGGAATTTTCCGTCTGCAACCAGTTGCTTGAGATCGTGGCTGGTAGCCGCAATCACGCGCACGTCGACCTTGATGACGTCGTTCGAGCCCAGGGGCTCGATTTCCTGTTCCTGCAACACGCGCAGCAATTTCGCCTGCACCTGCAGCGGCATATCGCCCACTTCGTCGAGAAACAGGGTTCCGCCGTCGGCGATCTTGAACTTGCCGTCCCTGCCCTTGCGCTCGGCGCCGGTATAGGCTCCGGGCGCCACGCCAAAGAATTCCGCCTCCAGCAAGGACTCGGGAATGGCGGCGATATTGACGCCGACGAAGGGGCGTCCCGCGCGCCCTGAAGCAGCGTGGATCCCGTGCGCCAGCAATTCCTTGCCGGTGCCGGTCTCACCCAGCAACAGCACCGTGGTATCCAGTTGCGCAGCACGACGGGCGCGGTGTTTCAATTCCAGGGAAGCCGGACTGACGCCGATGAAACTGGAGATGGAATACTTGGTATGACGCAGCTGGGCAAGCTCCTTCTGCGTATTCTCCAGCGCGAATTGCAATTCCGCGAACTTGGATACCAGGGGCTTCAATTGCTGCAGGCGATCGTACAAGGCGAATCCGAGGGCGCCGTGAACCTTGCCGGAATCATCCTTTACCGGGATACGCATCACCACCAAAGGCTGGTCCCGGATCATCATGATGTCCAGCAGAATCGGCTTGCCGGTCTGCACCACTTCGCGCATCCGGCTATTCGGAATGATTTCCTCCACCGGTTTGCCCAGCGCCACGTCAGCCGACTTCAGGCCCAGGAAGGTTGCGTATTTTTCCGTAATCCACGCAATGCGGCCTTGCTCGTCGACCGCTACGGTGCCTTCACAGGAATCGTCCAGAAGATCCAGCAGCGACTGTATGCCTACCCGATTGACGCTTTCGATATCCCAGGAAAAGTCAATGGTGGATTTCATATGGTATGGGTGTCTTCCGCAAGCGATGCACTCCTGATTGTTCGGCGCACACCTTTATCGGAATGAGAGTATCGCTATAGATGCATATATGCAAGTCATTGCCGAAAAACTTGGGCCGTCCTCATTACCAAAAAGCACCGTATTACAAGCACGGTCTGATTTTACGCAACCCCGCCTATCCCTGAGCTAGTGCAAAGTCTTGAGCGCGCCTGCCGTTAATCTGGCACACATCCGGCCGGCATGCGGCCCGGAACACATTTCGTTTTGCCTTTTGAAACGGCATACGTGCAGTCCCATGTCCTCTATGTCCTCCTTCCTTCCGTATCCATTGACGGAATCCCGTATTGGCCGCACGACAGGCGCGGCGCTGGCTATCGAACAATTCGCTGCAGAACAAAAGACGCTTCTCGCTGCGGAAAGGATGAGCGAGCACTATGTGCAGTTCTACGAGGAAGACGGTTTCCTGATCGAGGAAGTATTGGGCTTCATCGGCACAGGCTTATGGGCGGGCGACGCCGGCGTAGTCATCGCTTCACAGTCGCATCTGGACCAGCTCGCGGAACGCTTGCGACAGAACGGCCTATCCGAGGGGGCCAAACCTTCCTACGCTGGCCGGTATGTCGCAGTGGATGCGGACGAGATGCTGGAGCGCATCATGATCGACGACTGGCCCGACGAACGCCGCTTCATCGACTTTGCCAGCGCCATTGTCGAGGATGCCGCCCGGGACGGACGCGTGCGTGTACGCGTGTTCTGCGGATTGGTCGCTTCCCTCTGCGCAGCAGGCAAGCAAAATGCCGCCATCCGGATCGAAGAGCTCTGGGAAAGGCTGTGCCAGTTGCAGCCATTTTCCTTGTTGTGCGCTTATCCGATGAGCGCCTTTGCCAAGCAGGAAGACGGCAGCTCCTTTCACGAAGTCTGTTCTTCCCATTCGCATGTCTGCCTGGCCGAAACCTTCAAGCTGCCCACCAGCCAGGATGAGTTGCGCCGAACCATCGCGATACTGCACCAGAAAGCCAACGCGCTGGAGTCGGAAGTTGCGCGCCGCAAGGAAATCGAGCGGGCTTTGCAGCGCCGCGAAAAGGAATTGTCGGACTTTCTGGAAAATGCCGTCGAAGGGATGCACCGGGTCGGCTCGGATGGCCGCATCCTATGGGCCAACAAGGCGGAGCTCGAACTGCTGGGATACTCTGCAGAAGAATACATCGGCCATCATATTGCCGAGTTCCATGTTGACGCCGAGGTGATCAAGGACGTCCTTGACAAGCTGCTGCGCGGTGAAACCCTGTACGACGTTCCGAGCCGCATCCGCTGCAAGGATGGGACGATCAAGCATGTGCTCTTGCATTCGAACGCCCAGGTAAAGGATGGCGAGTTCGTCTCCACGCGCTGCCTCACGCGCGACGTCACCGACCGAGTACGCCTGGAGCAGGCGCTCAACCAGAAGCTTCAGGAACTGGCCGACCTCGACCGGCGCAAGAACGAATTCCTGGCCATGCTCGGCCACGAGTTGCGCAATCCGCTGGCGCCCATCATGACCTCGCTGGAATTGATGCGCCAGCATAGCGACAATCCCGAGCAGCTTGCGCGCTGCCGCGAAACCATCAGCCGGCAGGCGCAGTTGATGACGCGACTGGTGGAGGATCTGCTTGATGTCTCGCGTATCACCCGCGGGACCATCAGCCTGAAAATGCAGCCGGTGGCGCTGGCCGACATCGTCGAGCAGGCTCTCGAAATCGCGCAGCCCTTGATCGCAGAGCGCGGGCACAGCCTTAACCTGGAAATGTCGACTACCCCGCTATGGCTGCGCGGGGACCCGGCCCGCTTGTCGCAAGTGCTGGCAAATTTGCTGCACAACGCGGCCAAGTACACGGA
>JAEWBA010000035.1 GCA_023391395.1 Pseudomonadota bacterium | reverse complement strand
TGCTCCACCAGCAACTGTACCCGTGTCACGCCATTGAATTCATTCGCATCCAGCCGGTAGGCGATCAGCGCGCGTTCCGGCAGTGCTTCGGCATGGCCGAACCAGATTGCGTCGTAGCGGCGATTGCCTTTTTCCAGTTGGAGCTTCAGGTGCCTCTCCTTCAGGATGCGCTGACTGACGACGCGGAATTCGTCGCAGAAGACTGGCGGCGCGAAACCCTGGCCCCAGACCTGTGCATCAAGCAGGGCGATGAAGTCGGGTGTGAAATAGGCATCCTCCAGCGCGCCGTCGGTTTCCAGCACGCGCTGCAACTGCCCTTCATCCAGCGAAGCCTTGCCGACTGCCTCGAAGGCGGCGGCGAAGCCTTCGAACTTCTCCGCGCGCAGGCTCAGCCCGGCCGCCATGGCATGACCGCCGAACTTGTCGATCAGGCTGGGAGCCTGTTTGTAGACCAGGTCGAGCGCGTCGCGCAAATGGAAGCCCGCGATCGAGCGTCCCGAACCCTTGATCAGGCCCTCGCCCGCCGGCGCGAAGGTGATGGTCGGGCGGTAAAAGCGTTCCTTGAGACGCGAAGCGACTATGCCGATCACGCCCTGGTGCCAGGACTCGTCGAAGACGGCAATGGTAGTCTTGTCGCGCGGGTCGTAGCTGTCAAGCAGGAGCAGAGCGGTTTCCTGCATGTCGGCTTCGATGTCGCGCCGTTCGCGATTGATGGTGTCGAGCTGTTGGGCGATGGCCCAGGCGCGGCCTTCGTCATCGGTCACTAGGCACTCGATGCCGAGCGACATGTCGGCCAGCCGGCCGGCCGCATTCAAGCGCGGCCCCAGCGCGAAACCGAGATCGAAGGGGGTGGCGCGACGCGCTTCGCGGCCGGCCGCGCGGAACAATGCCGCCACGCCGGCTTGCATGCGGCCGGCACGCATGCGCTTGATGCCCTGTGCCACCAGGACGCGGTTGTTGGCATCGAGCTTGACCACATCGGCTACGGTGCCCAGTGCCACTAGGTCGAGCAAGGCATCCAGGCGCGGCTGGGTGGCGGCATCGAAGACGCCGCGCTTGCGCAATTCCGCGCGCAGCGCCAGCAGCACGTAGAACATCACGCCCACTCCGGCCAGGTTCTTGCTCGGGAAGCCACAGGCGGGCTGGTTCGGGTTGACGATCACGCGGGCATCGGGCAGGGTGTCGCCAGGCAGGTGGTGGTCGGTGACGACCACTTCGATGCCGCGCCGGTTCGCTTCGGCCACGCCATCGATGCTGGCGATGCCATTGTCGACGGTGATAATGATGTCGGGCGATTTTTCCCGGGCCGTCAGCTCAACGATTTCAGGCGTCAATCCGTAGCCGTACTCGAAACGGTTGGGAACGATGAAATCGACGCGCGCACCGAGCGCGCGCAGGCCGCGCAGTCCGACTGCGCAGGCGGTGGCCCCGTCGCAATCGTAGTCGGCGACGATGGTCATCTTCTTGCCGGCAGCAATGGCGTCGGCCAGGAAGACCGCCGCTGCATCCACATGCGTCAGGCCGGCGGGCGCAATCAGGCGGGCCAGATCGCTGTCCAGTTCCGCCGCATCCGTGACGCCGCGCGCCGCGTACAGGCGCGCCAGCACAGGGTGAATGCCTTGCTGGCGCAGCAGCTCGGCGCTGCGGAAGGGGTAGGGGCGAGTCAGGATGCGGGTCATGATTGCAGTGCGGCCAGAGAGGGTTTGACCCAGAATTTGCGGAGCGCCGTCCGGCCTGCGGAAAAGCCCATCATGCGGCTATCGTCGCCGGCGTGCAAGACAAGCCGGTCAATGCCGCCGCCTTTGAGGGCATCGAGGAGCGGTGCAAACCACTGGTCTTCCAGCGCGCACAACTGTTCCTGCCAACGGCCCCAGTCATTGTCCAGGGCGGGCGAGAGCAGGGCGTCGAGCATCAGCAGGCCGTGTTCCGAACGCGCCGCCAGGACTTCCTGTGCCGCGCCTACGCGCAACGGGCTTGACGTCCAATGCGCGACTCCACCCATCCAGCCGCCGGGATGGAAGACATGGCTGTAAGGCGATTGCGGCCGCAGGCCGGCCGCCGTGCCGCCCCACAGCCAGATCGAGTTGACGGTTTTCCGGCCGGCCGCCTCTCGGTGCGCATTGATGGCATCGGCAAACCAGTGCATCTGCACTTCGTTCTGCAATTTGCGCCAGTTGCGCTCGCCTTCGCCGTGCGGCATCCAGATATCGATGTTGTGGCCGCTCGCCGCGTCCGGGCTGGCGGTTTGCAGTCCACTCCAGTCGTCTGCGCGCGCGAACCAGGTGCTTTCATTCCCATAGAGCAAGGTCTTGCCGTCCTCTTCGAACAAGGCTTGCGCGATGTCGAACAGCGTGCGGCCCTCGTCTTGCGTCATTTCCAGATGGCGCGGATGGATCAGTACAAGATGATCACGGGCGATATGGATATGCACCGGGTTCACGACGAACCAGGTGCCCTCGTCCGGCACATCGAGTCCGAGCATGCCCATGGCTGCCGCCGCCAGAGGCAGGCTGCCGCGCTTGCGCAGTTCCTGTTCCAGGCCGAAGCGGCGGGCCAGCCAGGCTTCGTGCGGCAGCGCCAGCGGCGCTTCGTCCAGCGTTTCGGGGATGCGCGCGGCGCGGGAGAGCAGAGTGGCGAGGGCGGGAAGCTGCAGGCCGCGCAATAAGTCCGTGGCCAATGCCGCTGGCGGCAGGCCGAACGGCAGCAGGATGTCGAGGTGCGTCATGCCGCGAATTGTATGGCAAACTGAGCGGCTTCATCGGCGGACGGGGCGATTCAGGCAGATGACGCCCGCTCCGTAATCCGTAATGGCGGCGGGGAACCGTACGGCGAGTCCAGCCCGCCATGCATCCCACCGGTTCTTCCTGGTGGATGCCGCAAGCGACGCTTTTGTCCGGGAGTCTTGTATTGAGCATCACTAAAAATCTGCCATTCGAATGGCTGGTCGGCCTGCGCTATACGCGGGCCGGCCGCCGCAATGGCCGCAACGGTTTCATTTCCTTCATCTCGCTCATTTCCATGGCCGGCATCGCATTGGGCGTGGCTGCGCTCATCGTGGTGCTGTCCGTGATGAACGGATTCCAGAAGGAGGTGCGCGACCGCATGCTGTCCGTGCTTCCGCATATCGAAGTCTTCGACGCAAGCGGCATGATGCCGGACTGGCGCCATACGGCGGAAGAAGCCTTCCTGAACAAGGAAGTCAAGGGCGCCGCACCCTACGTCGCCGCGCAGGGCATGCTGACGCGCGACGATACGGTGCGCGGCGTGGTGATCCGGGGTGTTCTGCCCGAGGAAGAACCCAAGGTATCGGATGTGGCCTCGCAGGTACGCGAGGGCAGTTTCAACAGCCTGCAGCCGGGTGCGTTCGATATCGTGCTGGGCATCGAGCTGGCGCGCGCGCTGCGCGTGCACGTGGGCGACAAGGTGACCATGATTGCCCCGCAGGGCCAGGTGACGCCGGCCGGCGTGATTCCGCGCCTGAAGCAGTTTACCGTCGGCGGCATCTTCGAGGCCGGCCACAATGAATACGACTCCGGTCTAGCGTTCATCCACATCGACGATGCGCTCAAGATGTTCCGCATGGAGGCTCCGAGCGGCTTGCGCCTGCGCATCGAGGACATGCAGCGCGCTCCGCAGGTGGCCCGGGAACTATCGCACATCCTGACCGGCAATTTGCTGATCCTGGACTGGTCGAAGCAGAACCGCACCTGGTTCGCCGCGGTCCAGGTCGAAAAGCGCATGATGTTCATCATCCTGACGCTCATCATCGCGGTCGCCGCCTTCAATCTGGTCTCGACTCTGGTGATGACCGTCACTGACAAGCAGTCCGACATCGCCATCCTGCGCACCCTGGGGGCCTCGCCCGGATCGGTCATGAAAATCTTCATGGTCCAGGGCGCCGTTTCCGGTCTGCTCGGCACGGCCATCGGCGTGGGGCTGGGCGTGGCGGTGGCGCTGAACATCGATGTCATCGTTCCCTTCATCGAACGTCTGCTCGGCGTGCAATTCCTGCCCAAGGATATCTACCTGATTTCCTCCCTGCCGTCCGACTTGCGCTGGCCAGATGTCGGGACCATCGGCGGCGTGGCCATGCTGCTGTCCTTCCTGGCCACCCTGTATCCGAGCTGGCGCGCGGCGCTGGTAAAGCCGGCGGAGGCCCTGCGCTATGAATGATGCGGCCATGAACATCAACGGCAACAGCGTCCTATCCTGCCGCGGGCTGGGCAAGACCTTCACGCAAGGGAAGTATGCGGTCAAGGTTTTGGAAGGAATCGATTTCGAGGTCGCCCGTGGCGAGCGTGTCGCCATCGTTGGCGCTTCCGGCTCGGGCAAGTCGACGCTGCTGCACCTGCTCGGCGGACTCGATACACCCACGACGGGCAGCGTGAGCCTGCTGGGGCGCGATTTCGCCAGCCTCAACGAAAAGGCGCGCGGCGCACTGCGCAATCAGTCGCTCGGCTTCGTCTACCAGTTTCACCACCTGCTGCCGGAATTCTCGGCGCTCGACAATGTCGGCATGCCGCTCATGATCCGCCGCCAGGAGCGCGATGCTGCGCAGCGCGCGGCGCGCGAAGTGCTGGAACGCGTCGGCCTCGGACAGCGGGTCTCGCACGTGCCGGGCGAGCTGTCCGGCGGCGAGCGTCAGCGCGTGGCCCTGGCGCGTGCGCTGGTGACGCGGCCGGCCTGCGTGCTGGCCGACGAACCGACCGGCAACCTGGACCGGGGAACCGCGCACAAGACTTTCGATCTGATGTTGGAGTTGTCACGCACGCTGGGTACGGCCTTCGTCATCGTCACGCACGACATCGAGCTGGCGCGCCATTGCGACCGCGTGCTGCGACTGTCGGAGAATGGCTTGCAAGCGGAGCGCGAAGCATGAGAGCGCCGGGGCATGCCCTTGAGGCTTTGCCCTAGCGCGAACCGGTCGACAGCCCTGAGCTGCATCTTCATTGCACGCGAGCGCATGTGGATTGACACCCATTGCCACCTGGATGCCGGCGAATTCGCTGGCGAAAATGCCGCCATTGCGCAAGGTGCGCAAGAGCGGGGTGTGTCGTGCATCGTCATTCCCGCGGTCGAGCGCGCCAATTTCTCCACCGTCGTGGAGCTTGCGGCGCGCCATCGCAATTGCGTCTATGCGCTGGGCATCCATCCACTGTATGTGGAGCGGTCCGACGACAGCGATCTGGCGGCCCTGCGCGAAGCGGTTCGGCTTGCCCTGGATGATCCGCGCTTCGTTGCCGTCGGCGAAATCGGCCTGGATTTTTTCGTGCCGGGGCTGGCTGGCGGCCCGCTGCGGGAAAAGCAGGAGTACTTCTATAGTGAACAACTGAAGATTGCGCGCGATTTCGATCTGCCGGTCCTGCTGCATGTGCGGCGTGCACAGGATGTGATCCTGAAGTACCTGCGGCGCATTACCGTACCGGGCGGTATCGCCCACGCCTTCAACGGCAGCTTTCAGCAGGCGGGGCATTTCCTGGACCTCAGTTTCAAGCTTGGCTTCGGCGGTGCCATGACCTTCACCCGGGCGCTGCAGATCCGCCGCCTGGCGACCCAATTGCCGCCCGAGGCCATCGTCCTGGAAACCGACGCGCCGGATATCTCGCCGTCCTGGCTTCATCCCGCACGCAACAGCCCCGAGCAGTTGCCGGCCATCGGCGCGGCGCTGGCCGAACTTCGCGGGATGGCCCCGCAAGACATCGCGCGCATCACCACGGGCAATGCGCGCGTCGTGCTGCCGCGCCTGGCGGCGGCGCATTCCTGACGGGGTTCAGGAAAAGAGCTCGTCCAGCCAATCCATGGACACCGCCGCCGAGTAGGCCAGATTGCCGATCTGGCAGTGGCCGTCGGCGCCTTCTTCCTCGCTGAACACATAGGTACTCGCCGGGCCGCCGACGTGGGTGCGGAAGTGTTCGAGCTGGGCAAGCGGCTTCTTGCCTTCGCCGCTGCCGGCCAGACCCAGTACCGGGCAGCGGATGTTCGCTAGTTGCTGGTCGCTGACGCGGAAATCCCGCAGGCGCATATAGGTTTGCCGGAAGCTGTCGCGTCCGAAACGCAGCATCAGGTTGCGCGTCATCTCGCGAATCTGCGGCGGCGCCAGTTCGTCTCCCATGCGGTCGATGTCGGCGACACAAAAATCGTCATTTTCCGGCATTTCCGCCGGGTCGAAGCCGACGAAGGAAGTCATGTAGGCATGCAGGTCGACGATGGGTGAATTGGGAATCAAGGCACGGATGCGCGGCTCGTGCGCCGCCATGCGGGTCGAGAAATAACCGCCGAAGCTGATGCCCATCAGCGCCACCCGCTCCGGATCCGTGTCGGGGCGCGACAGCACATAATCGAGTACGACGGCCGCGACCTTTTCGTAATCGGGGATGAAGCTGAGCGTGGGGTGGAAGCGCATGGTATCCATCTGACCGGGGCCGGCGAACAGCATCACGTTGTAGCCGCGCTCCAGCGCCGGCTTGCCGTAGGAAAGATAGGTTTCCTCCAGCGTGCCGTCATAGCCGCTGATGATCATCAGCGTCTTGCCTTTGCCGCTGGCGCCGGCCGGACTGAAATGGTAAGCCGGCAGCGGTGTGTCACCAAAGGGCAGCGACACGACTTCGAAGGTGTCATTCTGCAGTTTCATCGCCTCGAGAAAGCATGCGCGGCTCTTCAAGCCGTACTCGGCATGCTTTGGATCGGCGATGCTGGTGTAATACTCCGCGGCGCGCCAGCTGTTGCTGGCAACGAGGTACTGGTCGCGTGCGCTGACCGTGTGCTTGCGTTCGGCGCGCTGGCGTGCATCGGCTTCTTGGCGCGCCGCCGCGGCGGCGAACTCGGCGACCCAACTGGCCGGCACGGCGTTCTCGATGCGCCGCGCCAGCGCCAGGCATTCGCCGACCGAGGCGCCGCCGTAGCGCGTTGCGCCCATTTGCCGGATCAGTTGAAAATCCATCTCCGCGTCGGCGAACCCGGCTACGCGGGTGCGGCTACGCTCCAGACTGTCGCTCATGAAGGTCTCCTTGTTGAAATTTTTGGACGAGCTTGTCATTTTATTACCGGCGCCGTCCTGGAAATCGGCCCTAGCCTCGCGCGTGGCGGTATGATGGCCAAGCCTCGGACATCTACCAATTGCTTCGAGGATGGGACTGCGATCGGCGCCATCATATAGAAATTGCAATCCGATGTCTGCATGGGGCGGTGCCCCGACTAATCGGGGGCTGCCAGGTATCAGCAAGGGGAGGGAAGGCGTGGTTTACCTACGGTTGGCGCATGGGGCGCCGATATTGCCTGGTTGTACGCTCTCCCCCCGGCGGAGGTGGGCAGAGTCTCGCTGCCTTCCGGTTCTTGGAGTAGGCCGGCAGGGCTTCCCCAGCCATTGAACCGGGGCCATGCGCGCATTCATTCTCGGCCTGGCCGGCGGCACCGTCCTGCTGCAGACACGCGCCGAATTGCCGGGCCTTGCGCTCCTCCTTGCCATACTCGCGGCGGTCCTTGCCCTGGGCTTGCTCGCACGGTATCGCGGTCACGCAATCGTTCAGACTTCTGCGCTCTTTGGCTGCGGCCTGCTGTGCGGCTTTGCCTGGGCCGCCGTCATGGCGCAGGCGCGCCTTTCCGAGGAATTGCCCAAAGACCTGGAGGGACGCGATATCGTTCTCGTCGGTGTAGTCGCGAACCTGCCGTATCGCTTCGAGCAGGGCATTCGCTTCGAATTCCTGGTCGAGCGCGCCGTTTCCGAAGGCGGCGATCTGTCTCAGGTGCCGCGCCAGATTGCCCTGTCCTGGTACGGTGGCGCAGGCGCGCAGCAAGTGCCGGTGCTGCGGCCGGGCGAGCGTTGGCAGTTGAACGTGCGCCTGCGTCGACCGCATGGCAATGCGAATCCCCACGGTTTCGACTACGAGGCCTGGTTGCTCTCGCAAGGCATGCGCGCCACCGGCTATGTGCGTCAGGCACGCGCAGAGGGCGATGCGAATCGGCGGCTGGACGCATTCGTATTCAGTCCGTCAGCGGCAATAGCGCGCGCCCGTGAATGGCTGCAGGGACGCCTCGAGGAAAGCCTGGCCGGCAAGAAGTACGCCGGCGTGATCGTGGCGCTGGTGATCGGTGAGCAGCGCGCCATCAGTCAATCAGACTGGAAGGTGTTCAATCGCACCGGCGTGTCGCACCTGATGTCGATCTCCGGCCTGCATATCACCATGATCGCCGGCATGGTCGCGGCCTTGGTATTGGCATTGTGGCGCCGCTCTTTTTTCACGCGCGCCCAATTGCCGCTGCTGCGGCCGGCGCAAAAGGCGGCCGCTGCCGCCGGGGCCCTGGCGGCACTCAGCTATGTGGCGCTGGCCGGTTTCGGCGTGCCCGCGCAACGTACCCTCTACATGCTATCGGTCGTCGCTATCGCACTGTGGACAGGGCGCCTCGCCAGCGTGTCGCACGTGCTGTGCGCGGCACTGGCGCTGGTCATCTTGCTCGATCCCTGGGCCGTGCTGTGGCCGGGCTTCTGGCTCTCCTTCGGAGCGGTGGCCATCATCCTTTATGCGACGGTCGGCAGGGCCGAGCCGGCCGCTCCGGCGTCGCGGCCCCTGGCCATGCTGGCGGCCGGCGCACATACGCAGTATGTGGTGACGCTGGGCCTGGTGCCGTTCACCGTGCTGCTGTTCGGCCAGATCTCTCTGGTCAGTCCCTTCGCCAATGCCATCGCCATTCCACTCGTAAGTTTTCTGGTCACGCCGCTGTCCCTGCTGGGTAGCGTGCTGCCGGCACCGCTGTCTGGCTGGGTCCTGGGTGCCGCGCATGCGCTGGTGGGCTGGCTCGCAGGCGTGCTCGACTGGATGGCAAGCCTGCGTATCGCGGTGTGGATGGCGCCGGTGCCGCCCTGGTGGATGTTCCTGCTGGCCCTCGCCGGCGCGCTATGGCTGCTGGCGCCGCGGGGCTGGCCCGTGCGCTGGCTGGGGGCGTTGGCCTGGCTGCCCCTGGTGCTCAACACCGCGACTCGACCGGGTGCGGGAGAGATGTGGGTGACGGCCTTCGATGTCGGCCAGGGCACGGCCTTGCTGATCGAGACCAGCCGGCACCGCTTGCTGTATGACGCCGGTCCGGCCTATTCGCCCGAGGCCGACGGCGGCAGCCGCGTAATCCTGCCCTATCTACGGGGCAGGGGAATCGCCGGGCTCGACGGGCTCGTCGTCAGCCACAGCGACAGCGACCATGTTGGTGGCGCCTTGTCGGTACTGGGTGAACTGCCGGTGGGCAGCCTATGGTCTTCGCTGCCGGAGGGGCATGCCGTGCTGGCCGGGGCGCCGCTGCATCGGCGCTGCGAGGCGGGTCAGAGCTGGCACTGGGATGGCGTGCGCTTCGAGATGCTGCATCCCTCGGCCACCAGCTACGCGAATCCGGCATTGAAGCCAAACGCCCGCAGTTGCACGCTCAAGATCACGGCCGGCCCGCATGCCATCCTCCTGACCGGCGATATCGAGGCGCCGCAGGAGATGCAGCTCTTGCGCGGCGACGCCGACCGCTTGCGCGCCTCGGTGCTTCTCGCGCCCCATCATGGCAGCGGCACTTCGTCCACGCTCGCCTTCTTGCAGGCGGTTCAGCCGCAGATCGCACTGTTCCAGGTCGGCTACCGTAACCGCTACCGACATCCGAAGCAGGAGGTTTTCGATCGCTACAGCGAACTCGGCATCCGCCGCCTGCGCAGCGACGAATCAGGCGCGGTCAACTTGCGCTTTGGGGCGGCGCTGGAAGTGGCGGAATATCGTGTGGAGAGCAAGCGGTATTGGCATGGGAGGTGAAGAAGATTCTGCTGCGCTCGCGGTATCGTTCCCGTACGCAGCGGGATTTCTCGCTGGCGCTCGGAATGACAGCTCGAAGGGATGAGCGCGCCGTCCTCGTTGGGGCTTCGGGAGCACGGATATTCCGACGCACCGGATGAAACCTGGCGCCCGGTTTACAATCCAGAACATTTTGCAATCCCGCTGTCTGCATGAGAGGGCAGACAGCCTAGCAGGCATGACCCGACCGATTCTTCATTTTGCCCACGCCAACAGCTTCCCCGCTGGAACCTATCGCGTCTTTTTCGATCATTTGCGCCGCCACTATGATGTGCGGGCGCTGGACGTGCACGCTCACAATCCGCGCTACCCGGTGCGCAACGGCTGGGCGGCGCTGGAGCGCGAGCTGGTAGATGAGCTGGCGGCGCGCTACGACCAGCCGGTCATCCTGGCCGGACATTCCATGGGCGGCATGCTGAGCCTGATGGCGGCCAGGACGCGGCCCGACCTGGTGCGCTGCGTCGTCCTGCTGGACTCGCCCGTGGTAGCGGGCTGGCGCGCGACGGTGTGGCGGGCGGTCAAGCGGACCGGCATGGATGGGCGGCTGTCGCCGGCGCGCGTTTCGGTGAATCGGCGCAAGCACTGGCGCGACGCGGAGGAAGCCTATCGGCATTTCGCCGCCAAGCGGGTATTCGCCGCCTGGCAGCCCGAAGTCTTGCGCGACTACATCGAGCATGGTTTGGCTCCGCACGAGGAAGGCCTGACCCTGCGCTTCACGCGTGAAGCCGAGACCGCGGTCTATCGCAGCCTGCCGCATCATCTCGGCAAGCTGGTGAAACGGCCATTCCCGGTGCCGGTGGGCTTCATCGGCGGCACCGATTCGGTCGAATGCCGCCAGGCCGGACTGGCCGCGACCAGGCGCTTGACCGGCCGGCATTTCATGCAGATTCCGGGCGGTCATCTGTTTCCGATGGAAGCGCCGGCCGCCGCCGCCCAAGCCGTGGAGCACATGATTCAATCCCTTCTTTCCTGATCCTTGCTTTCCTCTCAGCCCATGAAAAAAACGCTTCTTCATCCGCTCGCCGCCTGCGCCTTGCTGGCGCTCGCCGCGCTTGCCCACGCCCAGAGCGGCACGCTGCTGGACGATTATCGGAAAGTCATGCGGGAAGGGAAGATCACCCACGTGGTGGATATCGACAACGACAGCCTGATGCTGAACCGGAACGACGGCTTCTACACCAGCGGCATGTTTTACACTCAGCGGCGTTCGCTCCGTAATGGCGCCGACCTGACCACCTTCGCCTGGCGCATCGGCCAGGAGCTGTACACCGCGTCCGACATCAATCTGCCGCCGGCCCTGGTCGGTCCGCCCGACCGTCCCTACGCCGGCTGGTTGTTCGGGGGTGTGTTTCGTGAAATCCATCGCGCCGACGGCAGCCATAGCCGCGTCGGTATCGATATTGGCTGTCTCGGCCCCTGCGCCGGCGGCGAATGGACGCAGACCAATCTGCACCGCTTGCTGAACCAGCCACTGCCGCAAGCCTGGAGCCGTCAGGTGAAGAATGAATTCGGCGTCGTGCTGCACGGTGAATACGCACCGCTGCGCTGGAACCTGGGTTCTTCGGTCGATCTGAGGCCCAGCATCCATGGCCGCTTCGGCAATATCTACACCGATGCCGGCGCCGGCCTTTTACTGCGTGCCGGCCGCCTCAACACCTTGCCGGATCAGCCGACACTGCACGGCTTCCTGCGCCTGGATGCCCGCTACGTCGGGTACAACGCCACGCTGCAGGGTGGTTATTTCTCCAGCAATAACCCGCACACCGTGGCCCCGAAGCGTGCCGTCGGCGAGGTCGAAGGCGGCGTGGCCTGGACCAACGGCGTCTTCGGGCTGAAGGCTTCGGTGGCGCGGCGCAGCAATGAAGTGCGCGATCTGTCCAATAGCGTCGGAAACCAGACCTACGCTCGCTTGCAGTTCTCCTACACCCACTAGGCGGACCGTCCCACGTGAGTGC
>JAEWBA010000399.1 GCA_023391395.1 Pseudomonadota bacterium | reverse complement strand
CGACACGACGCAGCGGGGCTACGGCAAGGAGCCGCAAGACTGTGCCGGGGCCGAGGCGGCCGGCAGCGGCGAGTCAGCTCATGCCAAATCCGCTCTAATACACGCCGAACAGATAATAGGCTGCAATCCCCACGAACACTGCTGCCGTGCCGATCAGCACGGAGACCATGAAGATGTCGCGATAGGATTCCCGGTGCGTGAGTCCGGTCACCGCCAGCAGTGTGATCACTGCACCATTGTGCGGCATGGTATCCATGCCGCCGCTGGCCATGGAGGCGACACGATGCAGCACTTCCATCGGGATGCCGGCGGCATTGGCGGTTTGGATGAAACTGTCGGCCATGGCGGCCAAGGCGATGCTCATGCCGCCCGAAGCCGAACCGGTGATGCCTGCCAGCAGACTGATGGTGATGGCTTCGTTCACCAGTGGATTGGGAATTTGCCGCAAGGCCTCGGTAATCAGCACGAAGCCCGGCAAGGCCGCAATTACCGCGCCGAAGCCGTACTCGGAAGCGGTATTCACCGAAGCCAGCAGGGAGCCGGCAATCGCCGAACGCGAACCTTCGGCAAAGCGCGCCACCACCGGCTTGAAGGCGAAGGCCAGCACGCATAGGATGCCCGCCAGCAGCGCCCCCAGCACGGCCCAGATCGCGGCCAGCGAATTGACGTCAAGCATCATGGTCTCCTCGCCGGCAGACAGATTCACCGCATCGCCAAAATAATCGGGAATCAGATGCGTGAAGACCAGGTTCAAGACCGCCACCAGCACCAGCGGTGAAATGGCCAGGAGAGGATGCGGCAGCTTCATGTCGCCTAGTGGTTCGGGCTCGTTCTTATGGCCTTCGCCATAACCTTCTCCCGCGCGCGCTGCCTGCTTGCGGCGCCACTCCATGTAGAGCATGCCGGTGACGATGATGAACACGGTACCGATCACGCCGAACCAGGGCGCGGCCCAGGTGGTGGTGCCGAAGAAAGTGGTAGGAATGATGTTTTGTATCTGCGGCGTGCCGGGCAGCGCCGTCATGGTGAAGGAAAAGGCGCCAAGGGCGATGGTGGGCGGAATCAGGCGCTTGGGAATCGCGCTTTGCCGGAACATTTCGGCGGCGAAGGGATAGACCGCAAACACCACCACGAACAGCGACACTCCGCCGTAAGTCAGCAGTGCACATACCAGAACGATCGACAGGATGGCATGGCGCGGGCCGAACAGCCGGATCGCGGCACTGACGATGGACTTGGAAAAGCCGGACAACTCGATCACCTTGCCGAACACTGCACCCAGCATGAAGACCGGGAAGTACAGCTTGAGGAAGCTCACCATCCCTTCCATGAACACGCCGCTGAACATGGGCAGGACATCGCGCGGCGCGGTGAACAACACCGCCAGCATCGCGCACACCGGAGCGAACAGGATCACGCTGTAGCCGCGATAGGCAGCCAGCATCAGCAGCGCGAGTGCGCCGAGTACGACCAGAAAATCCAAACCGGAACTCCTTCAGGACTAAGTGTGTGCCACGGGCAGCGATGCTGCCGCAGGAGCACTGATGCCCCTTTTCCGCGCGCCATACCGCCGAAAGCCCGGCAGGCTTGCGCTACAGGACCAGCACCGCACGGAAGTCGTTGACATTGGTCCGCGTCGGCCCGGTCGTCACGAGGTCGTCGAGCGCAGCGAAAAAGCGAAAGGCGTCATTGTCGCCCAACAAGGCCTTCGCATCCAGGCCAAGCGCTTGGGCACGGGCAAGCGTATCGGGGCCGATGATGGCGCCGGCATTGTCTTCGCTGCCGTCGATGCCATCCGTGTCGCAAGCCAGCGCATGCACGCTTGGGCACCCCTCGAGTGCAATCGCCATGGCGAGCAGGAACTCCGCATTCCTGCCGCCGCGTCCGCTGCCGTTCACCGTCACCGTGGTCTCGCCGCCGGAAAGCAGCACGCAAGGCTTCGAGAAGGGCTGCCGGTCGCGCGCTACTTCCTTGGCGAGCGCGGCCTGCGCCGCGCCCACTTCCCGTGCCTCGCCTTCGAGGGCATCGGAAAGAATGTGCGCCGCGATACCTTGCCCTTGCGCCGTACGCGCTGCCGCTTCCAGCGCCGTGCGTGCGCTCGCAATCATGTAGTGCGCGTGGCCCTCGAAGCGCGCATCGCCCGGCTTGGGTGTTTCGCCGGCGCCGGATTCCAGGTGACGCCGCACATGGTCCGGTACCGCGATCCGGTACTTGTCGAGAATGGCCAGTGCATCGGCACAACTGCTGGCATCCGGCAAAGTCGGGCCGCTGGCAATGGTGGAGGCATCGTCGCCCGCCACATCGGAAATCAGGAAAGTCAGCACGCGCGCCGGCGCGCATGCCAGCGCCAGCCGGCCGCCCTTAATCGCCGAGAGGTGCTTGCGCACGCAATTCATCTCGTGGATCGCCGCCCCGCTTTTCAGCAGGGCCTTGCCGATGGCACGCTTGTCCTCGAGCGTAATGCCTTCGGCAGGCACCGCAAGAAGCGCCGAGCCGCCGCCCGACAACAGGCAGATCACCAGGTCGTGCCCGTTCAGGCCGCGCACCATCTGCAGCATGCGCTGGGCGGCTTGCCATCCCGCCTGATCCGGCAGCGGGTGTCCCGCCTCCACCACTTCGATGCGCTTGCACGGCACCCCATGGCCATAGCGTGTCACCACCAGTCCGGACAATTCGCCCGGCCAATGGGCTTCCACGGTTTGCGCCATAGCGGCGGCAGCCTTGCCGGCGCCGATGACCAGGGTCCGTCCGCCGCTTGCCGAAGCGGCATGGCGCTGGAGGTAGGAAGGCAGGCATTGCTCGGCGCTCGCAGCGCGCACCGCACTGGCATAGAGATCGAGCAGGAAGCTGCGTGGGTCAAGGGAAGAGTTCATGATGAGAGTCGGCAGGCGCAAAAAAACCGGCGAGGAACCATTGCATTATGTAATGAACTAAGCATGCATACATCTCGTCCGCCAAGCCGGCACGCCTTTGCGGCCACCCGACTTCCTGGCGGGCAGGCAAAACCTTTCAAGAGGAACACAATGAACTGCCCGGTGTGCAAGGATGTGCCGCTTGTCATGGCTGACCGGCAAGGCATCGAAATCGATTACTGCCCGCAATGCAGAGGTGTATGGTTGGACCGCGGCGAGCTCGACAAGTTGATCGAGCGCAGTGCGGCCGCCGTGCAGCCGCAGGCACCGGCCCGGCCGGCGCCGACGCAGGAACCATATCGCGGCCAGGAAGGATACCGCCAGTATCCGGACGATCAGCGCTATCGGGACGACTACCGCCGCAAGAAGCGCAAGGGCTTCCTCGGCGACCTCTTCGATTTCGACTGAACGGAAAAAGGAAAGAGAATCAGGCGGTTTCGTGACGCGGATCGCGCGACAGCAGGCGCTCCGCCATGTCGCGCGGCGCGGCGCCGTCGAACAGCACCGCCGCCACCGCGCCGGCAATCGGCATCTCGACGCCGCGCTCCTGCGCCAGGGCGCGCACCGCTTGCGCGCAGCGCACGCCCTCGGCGACATGACCCAGCTCGGCGACGATGGCATCCAGCTTCTTGCCTTGCGCAAGGCCAAGGCCGACTTGCCGGTTGCGCGACAGGTCGCCGGTACAGGTCAGGATCAGGTCGCCCACGCCGGTCAGCCCCATGAAGGTTTCGGCCCGTCCTCCGAGCACGGTGCCCAGGCGCGTGATTTCCGCGAGCCCGCGCGTGATGAGCGCGGCACGGGCGTTCAAGCCCAGGCCCAGGCCGTCGACGATGCCGGTGGCGATGGCGAGAATATTCTTTACCGCGCCCCCCACTTCGACGCCGATCAGATCGTCGCTGGTATAGACACGGATGCCGCGCCCATGCATCGCGGTCACGACGCGCTCGCACAAGTGGTCCGATTCCGAGGCGACCGTCAAGGCGCAGGGCAGTCCGCGCGCCACTTCCTGCGCGAACGAGGGGCCGGACAATGCCGCCAGGGGTACCTCCGCGCCCAGCACTTCGCGTGCGACCTGATGCGGCAGCAGGCGCGTGTCTTCCTCAAATCCCTTGCACAGCCAGACCAGGTTGGGAACTCGGTGCGCCTGCAGGCGCTGCGCCAAGGGGCGTAAGCCGGCCACCGAAGTGGCGGCAATCACCAGCGCATCGCCTTGCGCATGAGCGCAGGCGGCATCGAAATCGGAAGTGAGCCGGAGCGTATCCGGCAAGGGGAAGCCAGGCAGATAGGCTGTATTCTCACGGCGCTCCGCGGCCTCGCGCATGGCCGCTTCGTTACGACCCCACAGGATGACCCGATGCCGGTCCGCCAGGGCCAGGGCCAGAGCTGTGCCCCATGCGCCGGCGCCGAAGATCGCGATGTCCATGGCTGGCCTCCGGCTCACTCGCCCCAGACTTCACTCGCCTTGACAAAGCCGGCCTGGCCGTCGCGATGTCGCACCCGCAGCCAACCGGAGGCGGCAGGTTCGACCAATTCCAGGAGCACGCCCTTGTCGGCGCTGAAGACGAGGGCCGCGCCATCTTCGGCAGCGGCGCGTACATGCGCCTTGTCGGCGCTGACCACCACATGGCGCTTGGGCGTCAGCATCTTCGACTCGACCCAGGACAGGTCGCCGCTCGCATCCCGCACCTTGCTCCACGCGCCATAAGTCAGCACCACTTCCACCGGCATGCCGCGCGGCGCAATGAATACCTTGCGGCCCTTGGAAGTGGGCGCGTCATACAGCACCGCCGGATTGTTACCGACCGACTTGAACTCGAGCGCGTGAGCGCTGCCGGCGGCAAGCGCACCGGCAAACAGGGACAAGGCGACCAGGCGGGATGTCCTCATTTCATTCCTTCGGCGATGACGGCATGGCAGCGTGCGCCGCCTGCCGAACGATCAATGCTTGTTGGCCGAGCTGCCGTCGGGCATGACGATGCCCGAGCCGCCCTGCTGCTCTTGTTGCTGCTCAGCCAGGGCCTGCAGGCGCTGCTGATAGAACACTTCGAAATTGATCTCGGCCAGATGCACCGGCGGGAATCCGGCACGCGTGATGACATCGGCGATGTTGGCGCGCAGATAAGGATAGATGATGTTCGGGCAGGCGATGCCCAGGAGCGGATCGAGCTGCTCGTCGGGGATGTTGCGTGCTTCAAAGATGCCGGCCTGCTTGCCTTCGACCAGAAAGGCGACCTTGTCCTTGATCTTGGCGGTGACGGTGATGGTCACCGTCGATTCGAAAATGCCTTCGGCCAGGGCTTCCGCGCCCACGTCGACGGCAACTTCGATGCTAGGGCCTTCCTGCTCGAGGAACACCGCCGGCGAGTTGGGCTGCTCCAGCGACATGTCC
>JAEWBA010000318.1 GCA_023391395.1 Pseudomonadota bacterium | reverse complement strand
GAAGTACTCCGGCCCATACGATTCACCGGGAAAGACCTTGATAATGTCCGCTCCCGCTTCCAAGGCTGCGACGACTTCGGTCGGCGTCGAGGCGCCGGGAACCGCGGCGACCTGGTAGCGATTGCAGGCGCGCACCATGGAGGGATTGAAGTTCGGCGCCAGCAGGAAGTGGGCGCCCGCCAGGATCGCCAGCCGCGCGGTTTCCGCATCGAGTACGGTCCCGGCGCCAAGCAGGACACGGTCGCCATGGCGCTGGCGTAGTGCCTTGAGGACGTCCAGGGTATCGGGGGTGGTGAAGGCAATCTCGAGAGCTGTCACGCGGCCTTCGATACAGGCCTGCGCCGTGCCGTGTGCGGTATCGGCATTGTCGGCGCGGACGATGCCGATAATGCGCGCGTCGAAGATGCGCTGAAGAATCTGATGCTTGTACATGGCTTCCCTTTTCCAGGCGGGCGCAGCGGCCCGCTCCTGAAATGGACCGGCGGAAGCCGCGCCGGGTTCAAACTTCTGCGCGACTGTGCAGAAAGGGAAATTCTCAGGGAAGAGGCATCGGGAAGCCCATGCTGCCGGCCGCCGCCTTTTCCTGCATCAGGCTGGCGATTTTGGTGACTGCTTCGCGTAATGCGGGAGCATATTTTTTCACCGCCTGATCGGTGGACAGGGCGCGCGCCAGATAAACCACGTTGAGGGCGGCCAGCACCCGGTTCTCGTGGACGATGGGCATGGCAATCGCACCAATCTTCTGCTCCTTGCCCCAGTCGCCATGGTTGGAGCCGAAGCCGTCGTCCCGCACCCGCTTGACCAGATTGGCGATATAGCGGGCATCCTTGGCGAGGCGGGATTGCTCATCGTCATTGGCGCGCAGCAGTTGCAGAATGTCCTCGCGTTCCTCTTCGCTGCAATACGCGAAATAGGCCCGCCCCGAGGCCGTCAGCAGAAAAGGCAGGCGCCGTCCGACCATGGAGCGGTGGAAGGAAAGCGGACTGAAGCGATGCGTGGTTTCGCGGATCAGCAAGGCATCGCCGCTGGGAGTGGACAAGTCCGAGGGCCAGACCACTTTTTGCAGCAGCTCGCCCATGACCGGGGTCGCAACGGCGGAAATCCATTCGGCATCGGTGAACCCTTCGCTCAACTCGCGCACCTTCAAGGTCAGCCGGTAACTGCTGTCGGATTCGCTGCGCCGTACGAAACCTTCGTCGATCAGGGTTTCCAGGAGCCGGCGCACGGTGGTGCGGTGCAGTCCGGTACGCATGCTCAGCTCGTTGCTGGTCGCCCGACCTTCCCCCAAGGCGTTCAATGCGCGCAGCAGTTCCAATCCGCGGATCAACCCCCGCACGGACTTGTACTGCGCACCTTGATCTTCCTGCATCACTTCTTCCGGCATGGCGGACATGGCTATCTCCAAAAATTGTCCGGCCCTTACTCCGGTCGCTGAAATTGATATTGTGCACTAAGTGCACACTCGCGCAATTTTTTTGTTGCCCGCCTGGTCCCCCCCTAATCTTCGGGGCACAAGGATTCCCACACACGGAGCAGACAAACATGACGCCGGGTCAACAAACTCCTTATCGCAGCATCTGGGCCGAATTGCGCGGCGTGTCGTTTTCGCAAGGCTGGGTAGACGCCAAGGGTATCCAGACGCGTTACCTGCATTCCGGCAGCAAGGACCAGCCTGCGCTCATCATGCTGCATGGCGTGGGCGGACATGCCGAAGCCTATGTGCGCAACCTGAAGGCGCACAGCGAGCATTTTTCCACCTGGGCGATCGACATGATCGGCCATGGCTGGACCGACAAGTCCAAGGTCGACCTCGAGATCAAGCACTACATCGATCACGTGCTGCGCTTCATGGACAGCGTCGGCATCGAAAAGGCGCACTTCAGCGGCGAATCGCTGGGCGGCTGGGTGGCGGCGCGTTTCGCCATCGATTACCCGGACCGCATCGAACGCCTGGTCCTGAATACCGCCGGCGGCTCGCAAGCCGATCCGGTGGTGATGGAAAGGCTGAAGACGCTCTCCCTGCGCGCCGCTACCGATCCCAGCTGGGAATTCATCAAGGCGCGGGTGGAGTGGCTGATGGCGGACAAGTCCAAGGTGTATGACGACCTGGTGGCGACCCGCCAAGCGATATACCAGCAGCCGGGCATGGCCGAAGCCATGCGTCACAACATGATCCTGCAGGAGATGGAAGTCCGTCAGCGCAATATCCTGCGCGCCGAGGATTACGGCCGCATCCAGGCGCCGACGCTGGTGATCTGGACCTCCGACGACCCGACTGCGGATGTGACCGAAGGCCGCCGCATCGCTTCCATGATCCCGGGTGCCTTGTTCACCGTGATGGATGGCTGCGGCCACTGGCCGCAATTCGAAGATCCCGAACTGTTTAATCAGATGCATGTGGATTTCCTGCTCGGCAAGCCGGTCAGCCGCGCAGCTCCGATGCAGGGCTGAATGAGTATGGCCGCCGCTCCCCGCGGCGGCATTGATTAGTGCATCGAGCCTGTCTGGCGGGCCGATGAAAACAATGGAGACAGGAATTTCTCCCATGGATATGCGCACGCACGCTTCCTTCGCGGGCACGACACCGGATGTGGTCATCGTCGGGGCCGGCCCGGTGGGCCTGCTCACGGCAAATTATCTGGGCGCCGCAGGCGTCCGCGTACTGGTGCTGGAAAGCGGCGCCGAACTGATCGATTATCCGCGCGGCGTCGGCATGGATGACGAATGCCTGCGTTCCTTCCAGGCGGTGGGGCTGGCCGAAGCGGTGCTGCCGCATACGACACCCTTTCACTGGATGCGCTTCGTCACCGCCAGAGGCCGCTGCTTCGCCTCGATCGAGCCGCGCACCGACGAATTCGGCTGGTCGCGCCGCAACGCCTTCATCCAGCCGCTCGCCGACCGCGTGCTGTTGAACGGACTGGCACGCTATCCCCATGTCGAGGTCCGCTTTTCCCATCTTCTGGAAGGCTTTACCCAGGATGGCAATGGCGTGGACCTGCAGGTGAAGAATGCCGCCGGCGAGGTGCAGCACATCCGCGCCCGCTACCTGGTCGGATGCGACGGCGGCCGCAGCACCGTGCGCAAGACGCTCAACATTCCCTTCGAGGGAGAGACCGATTCCAACCGCTGGATCGTGGTCGACCTGCGCAACGATCCGGTCGGCAGCCCCAATATCTACATGCATTGCGACCCGGCGCGCCCCTATGTCTCGGTCGCCCTTCCGCATGGCATCCGGCGCTTCGAGTTCATGCTGTTCGAAGGCGAAGCGCAAGGCGACGTGGTGGCGCCGGAAGTGCTGCGTGAAATGCTCAGCAAAGTCGTTCCCGACCCGGACCGCGTGGACATGATCCGCGCCCGCGTATATACCCACAATGCCCGCCTGGCGGCCCGCTTCCGCGAGGGACGCGTGTTCCTGGCCGGCGATGCCGCGCACATCATGCCGGTATGGCAGGGGCAGGGTTACAAC
>JAEWBA010000369.1 GCA_023391395.1 Pseudomonadota bacterium | reverse complement strand
ATGGTGATCGCCGGCGTGCAGACCAATGCGGCTGACCAGGCGCATTGCGCTGCGCTGAACATGAGCGGGCGAGAGGCCTTCCAGCGCAGCGTGCGGCAGATCGAGGTGCTGGATACCCTGGGCCTGTTATGCGCATCCATCGGCCAGTGGCGCGGTGTCTCGGGCGGACAGTGGACCGAAATCAACGATGAACAGCATTTCCGGCACTTGCGGCTGGAGTTCAGCCAGGATGTGCTGGTCGGCGCCAACATTGTCGGCCTTGGCGAACATACCGGCATGCTGCGTGACCTCATCCGGCGCCGGGTGGCGCTGGGCAAATGGAAGGACCTGCTGCTCAAGGACCCGACGCGGCTGAAGGAAGCCTACGGCGCCTGCGCGCAGCAGGAATACGCGGGGACGGTGGCTCTACTGCCCTAGCAACCCATCCCCATCCCAGCCTTCCCCTTGAAGGGGAAGGAGTGCGGCACGTCCTGGCGTCGCCTTGAATTCCGATTTCCGGGCAAGACCTCAAGCTTGCACATCGCCATCCTGGCGGTTCGCCAATCCATTCATCAGCAGCGCGATGCAGCGCTCGGCAATCTCGTCGGCGCTCATCGGGCCATGCGGATCGTACCAGCGGCCGATCCAGCTGAGCGCGCCGGCAATGCCGAAGGCGGTAATCTTGGGATCGCAGGCGGCGAACGCCCCTTCCGTCACGCCTTCCTGCACCAGCGCCCGGAATTGCAGGTCGATCTTGGCCTTCAGGCTGCGCAGCTGGGCACGGCTTTCCGGCGGCAGCGGGTCTTCGCCGACGCGGATCAGGCACATGCCGAAATCCATGGTCACGATCTTGGCGTACTCGCGCATCACGGCAATCAGCTTGTCGCGCGCGCTGCCTCCCGCCTGTGCCACCTCGTCGGCGGCGCGCACCACCATTTCCAGTCCCAGGCGCACGCATTCGAACAGAATTTCGTCCTTGCTCTTGACGTAGTAGTAGACGGTGGGCTTGCTGACATGCAGGGATTCCGCCACTTCGTCGAGAGAAGTGGCGTGAAATCCTTTTTCATTGAACAGGCGCGCCGCCGTGCGCAATACCGCAAGGCGTTTTTCTTCGCGCTGTTCTTCGCGGGACTTCGGGTTGTGCCAGGGCGAAGCCGGTAGGGATGTGCTCATAAGCAAGCGAGGACCACAGGCAGGGAAGTGCCTCAGTATAGGCAGCGCGCCGGCAAAAATCTACTTGAAGTAGGATGTTTACTTTCCAGTAGATGTAATCTATGCTGCAGAAAAATAAAAAGCAGCAACGATAAGCACAACAACAAGCAGCATATCCAAAACCAGTTGTTTCACGGAGGAGACCGTTGAACGACAGCAAAGAATCACCGATTCTGCAGGTGGAGGGTGTCACGCTCGCCTTCGGCGGCGTGAAAGCCATCAATGGCGTCAGTTTTGCCGTGGCGCCGCAATCCATCACCACCATCATCGGCCCCAACGGCGCCGGCAAGACCTCTCTTTTCAACACCATTTCCGGCTTCTACCGGCCGCAAGCCGGCACCATCCGCTTCAAGGGCGAGCCGATCAATAATCTGCCGGCGCCGGCGCGGGCACGCCTCGGACTGGCACGCAGCTTCCAGAACATCGCGCTATTTCGCGGCATGACGGTACTGGACAACATCAAGCTCGGTCGCCACGCCCATCTGCGCACCAATGTGCTGGACGCGCTCTGCTATTTCGGCCGTGCCCGGCGCGAGGAGGTGGCGCTGCGCGCCGACATCGAGGAACGCATCATCGATTTCCTCGAGATCGATCACATCCGCAATGCGCCGGTGGCAGCGCTGCCCTATGGCTTGCAGAAACGCGTCGAAATGGCGCGTGCGCTAGCCATGCAGCCGCAGGTGCTGATGCTGGACGAACCGGTGGCGGGCATGAACCGCGAAGAGACCGAAGACATGGCGCGCTTCATCCTCGACGTGCGCGAAGAGTGGGGCGTGACGGTGCTGATGGTGGAGCACGACATGGGCATGGTGATGGACTTGTCTGACCATGTGGTGGTGCTCAACTTCGGTCAGGTGATCGCCAGCGGCAAGCCGGCCGAAGTGCAGCGCGATCCCGAAGTC
This sequence comes from Pseudomonadota bacterium, assembly GCA_023391395.1. Lineage (GTDB taxonomy): Bacteria > Pseudomonadota > Gammaproteobacteria > Burkholderiales > Burkholderiaceae_D > Noviherbaspirillum. The sequence goes on along the minus strand of JAEWBA010000369.1, from coordinate 2,969 downwards.
ATCCGCGCCTACCTGGGCTCGGGCGACGTGGCCGACTTGCGCGCGCGCCTGCGCGGCCCGGCCAAGACAACGGAGGCGGCTTGATGGACTGGATGTTCCTGTTCGAAGTCTCGCTGGCCGGCCTCGGCGCCGGCGGCCTGTATGCGCTGGCGGCGCTGGCCTTCGTCATCGTCTACAAGGCCACGCGCGTGGTCAACATCGCGCTGGGCGAAATGCTGATGATCGGCGCCTATGCCTTCTTCGGCTTCGCGGCCGGCCTGGCCTTGCCGATCTGGGTGGCGGTGATCGGCACCCTCCTGGTCGCCGCCGTGCTCGGCGCCCTGATCGAACGCTTGATGATCCGACCCATGCTGGGCGAGCCGCCGATCTCGATCTTCATGATCACCATCGGCCTCGGTTCCATCCTGGTCGGCGTGGTGGAACTGATCTGGACCGCGGATTCGCGCCGGCTGCCCGAGTTCTTCCCCAAGGAGCCGATCATGCTGGCGGATGCTTTCATCCCGCCCAAGGTGTTCTATGGCTTCTGGGTGGCGCTGGCCCTGATCGCCGCCGTGCTGCTGATCTTCCGTTTCTGGCGCGGCGGCGTGGCCTTGCGTGCCACCGCTTCCGACCAGGCCGCGGCCTACTCGATGGGCATCAACGTGCCGCGGGTATTTTCGCTGGCCTGGGTGGCCGGGGCCGTGATCGCGGCGGTAGCCGGCATCATCGTCGGCGCCATCGGCGGGCTGTCTTCCACCATGGGCGTGTTCGGCCTGTCGGTGCTGGTGGTGGTGATCGTCGGCGGGCTCGACAGCGTGGCCGGCGCGCTGGTCGGCGGCATCCTGATCGGCCTGGTCGAATCCTGGGCCGCGGCTTACCTGGGCGGCGAATTCAAGTTGCTGGCGACATTCATCGTGCTGGTGGCGGTGCTGCTGATCCGGCCTTACGGCTTGTTTGGCACCCATGAGATCGAAAGGCTGTAGGCGATGCGCATTGGACACCTGAAGGAAAGCTATGCCGCCGATGCGGCGCTGTTCGACACCCGCACCCAGCATGTCTGGCTGGCGCTGCTGGCCGTCTTGCTGCTGGTCTTCCCCTTCGTCGCCAGCCAGTACTGGCTCTACCTCGCCTGTCTGGTCGCGATCAACGTCGCCAGCGCCACCGGGCTCAACATCCTGACCGGCTACACCGGCCTGGTCAGCCTGGGGCAGGCCGGTTTCATGGGGCTGGGCGCCTACACGGTTGCGGTGCTTGAGCTGCGCCTGGGCACGCCGATGCTGGTCAACCTGCTGGCCGGCGGCTTCGTGGCGATGGCCGGCGGCATCATCGTCGGCGTTCCTTCGCTGCGGGTGAAAGGCCTGTACCTGGCGATTGCCACCATCGCCGCTTCCTTCATCCTGCATTCCATCTTCGCCAACTGGTCGCTGACCGGCGGCACCGGCGGCCTCACCGTGCCGCCGGCGAAGGTGTTCGGCCTTGCGCTCGACACCAATTTCCGGCTGTACTGGCTGATCATGCCGGTGACGATTTTGATGATCGCCGGTGCCGCCAATCTGTTCCGCACCCGCATCGGCCGTGCCTTCATCGCCATCCGCGACCGCGACATCTCGGCTGAAGTGCTGGGCATTCCGCTGCTGCGCTACAAGCTGCTATCGTTCGCGCTGTCCTCGTTTTATGCCGGCGTCGCCGGCGGCCTGTGGGCGTATTTCTTCCGCGTCGTGACTCCCGAGAGCTTTCCGCTCCTGATGTCGATCTTCTTCCTGGCCGCCATCATCGTCGGTGGCATGGGCACCATCCTGGGCGGCATCCTCGGCGCCATCTTCATGACCATGGTGCCGGAACTGCTGAAGCTGATCGTCGGCTGGCTGCCGCTCGGCAACGATGCCGCCCTGATCCTGTCGCCGGTGCGCGTCATCGTGTTCGGCACCCTGATCGTCGGCTTCCTGGTATTCGAGCCGCACGGCCTGGCCGAAATGTGGCGACGCACGCGCCGTTTCTTTCACCTGTGGCCCTTCAGGACTTAAGGGCTGTCGCATTCCAACAAAAAAGGAGACTGTGATGCACCTTCCCCGACTGAAATCCTGGCTCGGCGCGCTGGCCGGCGCTGCCGTGATGGCCGCCGCGCCGGTCGCCTCGGCGCAGAGCAATGAGATCGTCATCGGCGGTTCGATTCCGATGACGGGTGTGTTCGCCTTCGCGGGCATCGGCATCCATGCCGGCATCAGCGACTACGTCAAGATCATCAACGACCAGGGCGGCATCAAGGGCCGCAAGCTGCGCTACGTGCCGGAAGACACGGCCTACAAGGTCGATGTGTCGGTGGCGGCATTCAAGAAGATTACCAGTCAGAACAAGGTCAACCTGTACTACGGCGATTCGACCGGTTTTTCCAAGACCATCAATCCCGAGCTCGACCGCATGAACAGCATCCTGATGGCTGGCGCCTCCTTCGCCACCGAGCTCAATGACCCGGCCAAGTATCCCAACCAGTTCCTGGTCGGCCCCGACTACACCGAAATGTTCGGCATCCTGCTGCGCCACATCGCCAAGGAGAAGCCGGGCGCCAAGGTGGCCTTCGTGTATTCCGACACCGAGTTCGGCCGCGATCCGATCGCCAAGTCCAAGGAAGTGGCGCAAAAGCTCGGCCTGTCGGTGGCGATCGAACTGATGACGCCGCCGGGCAGTGTCGATGTCTCCACCGAAGTCATCAAGCTGCGCCGCGCCAATCCGGACTACACCATCTTCCACGGCTACGTGCTGGCGCCGATTCCGGAATTCGTCATGCAGGCCAAGTCGATGGGCATGAAGAGCAAGTTCATGGGCACCTTCTGGACCATGGACAACTCGACCGTGATGAAGATGGGCGAGGCCGCCGACGGCTTCATGGGCGTGATGCCGTACCGCTATTACTACGACACCTCGGCCAAGGCACCCATGCTGGAAAAGATTCGCCAGATGCGCCCCGAGTACCAGAGCACCGCCTACATGCA
>JAEWBA010000303.1 GCA_023391395.1 Pseudomonadota bacterium | reverse complement strand
ACCGTGTTCCTGCTGGCGCAGAACTGCCTGCAGCATCTGATGAAGATCGCGTCCGAGGCGACTTCCGGCCTGCCGGTCCTGCCCGTTCTGCTGGACGCCGACCGCTGGCTGCTGTGGCTGGGTGTTCTGTTCGTGCTGTCGGTGTATTACTTCCCGATGGGCATCGTCGGCAAACTGCGTAGCCGGGCACTGGCATGACTCAACCCACTTCGCACTATCTGCGCTGCCTCGAGCGGGAAATCCACTTCGTGGAATGGGGGCGTCCGGACGCGCCCGTGCTCCTGATGGCGCATGGGCTGGCACGCACCGGCCGCGACTTCGACGAACTCGCGGCCGCGCTTGCCGATACCTATCGCATCATCTGCCCCGACATGATCGGGCGCGGCCTGTCGCAATGGAGTCCGGACCCGGACAATGAATATTGTCTTGCGTTCTATGCCCGCATCCTGCAGGCACTGGTGGACCAGCTCGGCATTCAACGCCTGCGCTGGGTTGGCACCTCCATGGGCGGCGCCACCGGTACGGTGGCCGCGGCCACCACGCTCAAGGGGCGCATCAGCCATCTGGTGATCAACGACAATGGTCCGTCGCTTGCCTCCGCAGCCATCGAGCGCATCAAGACCTACGCCGGCAATCCGCCCCAGTTCGACACGGTCAGCGAACTGGAGGCCTTCCTGCGTACCGTCTACAAGCCCTACGGCTGGCAAAGCGATGCCCAGTGGCGGCGCATGACGGAGACTTCGGTGCGGCGCCTGCCCAACGGCAAGATCACGCCGCATTACGATCCGGCGATGGTGCGTCAGTTCATCGTCCATCCCAACGACTACGATCTTTGGGAAGAATACGATGCGCTCGACATGCCGACGCTGGTCTTGCGCGGCGTCGATTCCGACCTCCTGCTGCAGGAAACGGCGGAGGAAATGACCCGCCGCGGACCGCGCGCCCAACTGGCCGTGATCCCCGGATGCGGCCACGCCCCTGCGCTGAACGTGCCGGAGCAAATCAACCTGGTCAGGAATTTCCTGGCATCCTGAGCCATGCCCCTTCCGTGAGCCGCCTTGGCGGCTTGCGGAAGACAGCTTCCTTTCCCCCGTTGGCAACGCGAATGAGCCGTCTGCAAGGTCCTTGCAGCAACGCGGTGTCAACGCAATACGGCCAACCCTCGATACGGACCAGCGACGCAGTTACGTGCTTTGCGCTACACTCGGTTCTCGTTCGTCAAGAAGCCTTGTCATGTTTTCCACCACGCGCGCGCCCCAACTCAAGACGGTCCTGATTGCGACCGGACTGGTTCTGACCATCTGCATGGGGGTGCGCCACGGCTTCGGCTTCTGGCTGCAGCCGATCTCGCAGGCACACGGCTGGACGCGCGAAACCTATTCGCTGGCCATCGCCCTGCAAAACCTGCTATGGGGCGCATTCGGCCCGCTGGCCGGCATTGCCGCCGATCGCTACGGCACCGCGCGCGTGGTCCTGCTCGGCGCCATTTTGTACATGGCTGGCCTGTTATGGATGGCGATGATCAGCCAGCCCACCGTCTTCGTGATCGGCTCCGGCATCCTGATCGGCGGCGCGCTGGCCTGCACCGCCTTCGGCGCCGTCAGCGGCATCATTGGACGCACCGCGCCGGAATCGCAGCGCTCCTGGGCCTTCGGCATCTCGGGGGCGGCAAGCTCCTTCGGCCAATTTGTGATGATGCCGGTCGAGCAGCAATTGATTTCAAGCGTCGGCTGGCAGAACGCTTTCTATCTGCTGGCTGCCCTGGTGCTCATCGTCATGGTGCCGATGGCCTTCTATCTGCGCGAACCAGCCCCCGAAGTCAGCAACGTGCGTCAGCAAAGCGCCTGGGAAGCGGCCAAGGAAGCCTTCGGCCATCGCCCCTTCCTGCTGCTGGTGGCCGGCTATTTTGTGTGCGGTTTCCAAGTGATGTTCATCGCCCTGCACCTGCCCGCCTATCTGAAGGACAAGGGCATCATGGACCCCGGCGTGGCGGTGATGGCGCTGGCTCTGATCGGACTGTTCAACATCTTCGGTTCCTACTACGCAGGCAAGTTCGGCGGCTGGCTGCCCAAGCAATATCTGCTGTCCTCGATCTATCTGACCCGCACCATCGTCATCGCGCTATTCCTGCTGGCGCCGCTCTCGCCCTGGTCGGTGTACGTATTTTCCGCCGCCATCGGCCTGCTGTGGCTGTCCACGGTGCCGCTCACCAACGGCCTGATCGCCGGCATCTTCGGCGTGCGCTACCTATCCATGCTGTCCGGCTTCGTATTTTTCTCGCACCAGGTCGGCAGCTTCCTCGGCCTCTGGCTGGGCGGCTACCTGTTCACCCGCCAAGGCAACTACAACACCTTGTGGGCGCTTATCATGGCACTGGGGATATTCGCAGCGCTGGTCAATCTGCCGATCCGGGAAAAGGCCATCGCGCGACCACAGGCAGCACTCGCCTAAGGAGGAGCCCATGCGTTCAGCAGTCAAACGCATCCTGCTCGGCACCGCATTGTTTGCGGTGCTGGCGCTAGCCTTCATCGGCTACCTACGACCGGCCTTCATGCTGGATCTGGCCAATCGCATCATCCTCTGCTTCTGATCATCTTGTGCAAGGCGCACGAGTTCAGCTCCAAGCTGCACAGAAGCGATAAAGCGGCCGGAGTAAGCCGGCCGACGCAAGGGTGCGAGGGCAGAACGAACGGGAGCGCGCTCACACGCGCTCGATGATCAAGGCAATGCCCTGGCCGACGCCGATGCACATGGTGCACAGCGCGTAACGGCCCTGGGTGCGTTCCAGCTGATTGAGGGCGGTCGTGATCAAACGCGCCCCGGAAGCGCCCAGCGGGTGACCGATGGCAATGGCGCCGCCGGTGGGATTGACGTGGGCGGCATCGTCCGGCAGACCCAGGTCGCGCGTCACGGCCAGCGCCTGGGCAGCGAAGGCTTCGTTCAACTCGATCACGTCCATCTGGTCCAGCCGCAGTCCGGTTTGCGCCAGCACTTTGCGGGATGCCGGCGAGGGACCGAACCCCATGATGCGCGGCGCCAGGCCAGCGGTCGCCATGCCCAGCACGCGCGCCCGCGGCTTCAAGCCATGCCTGGCCACCGCGCTTTCGGAAGCCAGCAACAGTGCGCAGGCACCGTCATTCACACCGGAAGCATTGCCAGCCGTGACCGTGCCATCCGGACGCACCACGCCTTTCAACTTGGCCAGCATTTCCAGGGAAGTATCGGGACGCGGATGCTCGTCGACGCTAAAGAGCTTGGGATCGCCCTTCTTCTGCGCAATGCTGACCGGCACGATTTCGTTTTCGAACCATCCCGCTGCTTGAGCTGCTGCCCAGCGCTGCTGGCTGCGCAGGGCAAACGCATCTTGGTCGGCACGGTTGATGTGGAAATCGGTGGCGACATTCTCCGCCGTCTCCGGCATGGAATCGATGCCATACTTGGCTTTCATCAGCGGATTGACGAAACGCCAACCGATGGTGGTGTCTTCGATCTTGGCCGTGCGCGAAAATGCCGTGTCCGCCTTGCCCATCACGAAGGGCGCGCGGCTCATGCTTTCCACACCGCCGGCGATCACCAGGTTCGCTTCGCCCGCCTTGATGGCGCGCGCGGCGATGCCGACCGCATCCATGCTCGAGCCGCACAGGCGGTTGATGGTATTGCCCGGCACTTCGATAGGCAGGCCCGCCAAGAGCGCGGCCATGCGGCCGACATTGCGGTTGTCTTCGCCAGCTTGATTGGCGCAGCCGTAATAGAGGTCATCGACTTCGGCCCAGTTGACGCCGCTATTGCGCTCCATCAAGGCCTTGATCGGGATGGCGCCGAGATCGTCGGCCCGCACCGACGACAGTGCGCCGCCGTAGCGGCCGAAGGGCGTGCGGATGGCGTCACAGATAAAAGCGTGGTTCATGCTCATACTCCTTGAATGGACGTCGGATGGAAAGTTGTGCCACTGGCCTCCTTGCGACGAATCAGCGGCGACACCCGATAGCGGTCCTCGCCATAGGCTGCAGCGAGGTTTTCGAGGACACGCATCACCCATCTAAGGCCGATGCCATCGGCCCAGGCTAGCGGCCCACGCGGATAGTTGACGCCCTTCTGCATGGCGATGTCGACCGCCTCCGCGCTACAGACACCCTGATTGACGGTATCGGCCGCCTCGTTCGCCAGCATCGCTACGGTGCGCATGACCGCCATGCCAGGCACATCGTCCAGGCGCGATACGGCAAGACCGGCTGCCTGCATCAAGCCTGCCACCGCGCGGAAGGCTTCTGGAGTGCACTGATCGGCAGCGCACAGCGCCACGCGGGACGCTTTGCCAAAATCCAGTGCCAGATCCAGCAGCACGGTGTTGCCGATCCCGCTATCGCGGGCGCGCTGCGTGGCGCTGCGGCCATCGGTCAGATAGAGCATCGCGCCTTCGCATTCGAGCAAGGCATCATCGTCACGCTCAGACCGCGCATGCTCGCATTGGATGCCAGCCGCAACGATGCGTGTCGCTAGTGCCGAGACAATCGGGCTGGTGCCGAACAGCGAGACCTGACGCGGAACAGGATGTGCCGCTTCGGTCTGCGGCTGCGGCGGGAGGGCATCCTTTCCATGCACATAGAAGCCGCGCCCCGTCTTGCGACCGAGAAAACCAGCGTTGACCAGTTCCTGTTGGGCCAAGGAGG